>NZ_JBINJY010000005.1:0-206915 GCF_043951805.1 Companilactobacillus sp. FL22-1 | reverse complement strand
CCTGATTCTGTGTTTAGAATCAGAAGTCTTTTGTTTATTTAGAAACCTTTTTCGGAGGACGAGTATTTCCAGAATTGTTAAGTCCATTGCCAATCAAGTATTGATGAAAGATTTCAATGAATTGATTATTGTCGATCATATCCGAGTGTTGAGCTTTGTCCCCAGTTAAAGTAATCAGCGTATAGTGTTTGATCTGACCTTCGAAGACATACTTGCCAGCATCGACACTGCCTAAAGGAACGATTCCATCATCGGTATAGAGTTGCGTTCCCGCCACGGAATAATACGATAGATTGCTGGGAATTTTACTACGATCCTTGACCAGATCATTCAGCATCTGGGTGCGATTGGAGGTATTGTTCTCTTCAAAATTATAAGGCGTACCTACAGTCATCATATGGTTGACCGTGATTGTTGAATCGTCAAAGTAGTGCTCGAAGAAATAAGTCCAAATCAAACCACCATTCGAGTGTCCGAAAGCATTGAAATTATTGAAACGATAACGTTCTTTCAGTTGGTTAAAAGCCAAGTCGAACCAGGCAGCTTGTTTCTTGATATTTGCATAGCCATCATTATTATTCTCAAAGCCAACGACAATGATCGGACGGGCGTCGTTTGATCTGATCGTACCAGTAGAAGTGATCTTTCCATCAGTGTGAACAGTCATTTTTAATAAACTGTGACGTTCGTTATACCGTTTATTGATCGTGTCAACTAAACCGTCGAAGCGATTAGCACTGGCACTGCTACCGGGGATCATGATGATGGGTGACATTGGAGAGTTATAGCGCCCGGCTAAAGTCGTTACGTTGCTTTTAGTCCAAAGATAAGATGGCACTCCTAAAATAATTAAAATCAGCACTAGAAAAATTAAATAGTGCAAGTTGCGGTTCTTACTGGCATGACGGATGTGAAACTTCATTGCACATCACCGTCCTCAATGCCCAAATTATCCAATATTTTAACCTTAGCGGCCATTTTGACAAAAGGTATGTAAATCATAGTCGAAATGACAACTGCCAGGATTGAGAAGCCTAAGGCCTGCCAGCTACCGTTGGTTCCAATAAAGGCAATCAATGGTCCAGGTGTCCCCACAGGTACCGGATAAACGCTTGGCGGCATCAAGTGTAACGCTATTGCAACGGCTGCCATCAGCATGTTAGCTAGAGGAGCTAAGACAAAAGGAATTAGGAAAATGACATTGAATAAAACGGGAATACCAGTCATAACGCCGCTACCAATATTAAAGATACTTGGTATCATTGCCCAACGGGCAACGGTTTGAAAGTCCCTATCCTTAGAAATAATCAAAATGGCGATGATCAAGCCTAAAATTGAACCGGTACCGCCATAAGTAGCAAAGGCATGATAAAGGGTTGAACTAGTAAAAGGATTGGGGGCGTTCCAAGCGGTGTGGTGCTGTAAAGCATAATTCAAATTAACCGTTGAGAATACGTCCATTTTTTCAGTTCCCAGTGCCGAATACATCCCTGACCAGCCAAAGAAAGACATGACTAAGGTGTAGACTGCGAAGATGAAAGCTTTGCCTAGCTGATCCCAGTTGTTACTAGATGAATAATTGGCAAATAAGGTATTGGCTAAATTTTCGGTTAATGAAGAGTAGTAAGTCACATTGATCAACATACTGAAAGTGATTGCTAAAATTAGCGTAATGATGATTGGTTTCAAGGAGATAAAAGTTCGTTCAATCACGCTGGTAGGATGAGGTTTATTATCTTTAGTCGGTGCCGGACGACTGGAGATTTTAAAGATCCAGCCGATCAACATACCTGAAAGTATGGCAAAAAGGAGTCCGCGCATCCCTAACATGGTTGGATGGAAGCTGAAAGGCTGAGCCTTTGAATAAGTATAATCCATAATCAACAGAGCACTGATACCGGTAATACCAGCCAGTTGATCGTCACGGTGAAAGTGTTTGGCGGTATACTTCGCGGCACCAAAGATGGCGATGACAGATACCCAACCCAAAGACATCGTGTAGAGGCCACTAGCGATATTATCGATCCAACGATAGACGACCTCGCTTTCAGGTGAAGGAAAGACATCAGTCAAAAAGCCCTCTTTTTCAATAATGACGGTCTGAACTAGCTTGATAAAACTTCCAAATAAGGCAAAGGGAAAAATAAGTAACAAGGTGCGTTGAATTATCCGATAAACTAACCATTTTTGGACTTTTAAAGTCCAGTGAATGAGGGTAGCCTCAAACTTATTTTTGAATTGAACTTTCATGAAAACACCTACAATCCATTACAAATACTCTTAGTGAAAATTATAACCTCCAACAAAAAAAGCCGCCATCAAAGCGACCTTTTTTTATAGAAGTAATGGATATAATAAACTGGTAATCCCAGTAAGGTGATTCCAATTCCCATCATTGCTAATCCTGGTTGACGCATAATGGTTGAAATAATAATATAGGCACCACCTAGAAGAGAAATAATTGGGGGAATCGGGTAGAAATTGATTTTGTAAGGACGTTCTAGTTCAGGTTCTTTTTTTCTTAAAATAAAGATTCCAATAAACATCATCATTGAAAAAATCCACATAACGAAGACCAACATGTCAGTCAGATAATCAAAACTTCCCATGAAGATCATAATGATTGCGATAATTGTTTGCACTAGACCGGCATTAGCTGGTACGCGACTCTTTTTAGTCAATTTAGCGAAGAACTTGGAGAAAATTAATTCATCGTCATTTCCTAAGACAAAGCTGACACGTGGTCCAGTCATTGTATAACCATTGACAGAACCAAAAACAGAGATCAAGATACCAATCGTAACGATCTTGCCACCAATGTCACCAAAGATACGAATTGCGGCTTCGGATGCGGCATTTTGATTACCAGGAATCAGGTGGAAAGGTAAGGCTTTGATAAAGACAAAACTGATTGAAACGTAGATCAAAGTGATGAAAAAGAGACCCACGATGATTGATTTTGATAGATCTTTCTCCGGTTTTTTCATTTCTCCAGCTAAATTACCGACATTCATCCAACCGTCAAAGGCAAACATTGTGGCTAAGAGGCCTCCGCCCAGGGATGACCAGAAACTCGAGTGAGTACCAGCCGTGACTGGGAAAAGAGAAACTTGATTACCTGTTGGTGTAAATAGGCCAACCACGATAATCAAAACAATGGGAATCAATTTGGCAATCAAAGCGACCGTCTGGATTGCTCCACCGACTCGGGCTCCAAAAAGATTTACAACATACAAGAAAACTGCTAAAGCAATCGCAATTGGCAAGAGCCAACTTTTATCGAGATTGCACAAATTTAAAACTTGCGTGGAAAAAATAATTGATAACGCTGAAATACCCGCCGGATAATAAATTACCGATTGGGCCCAAGCTAGTAAGAAGGCCGGAACTTTACCATAAATGTATTCAATATATTTGTAGATACCACCTGCGATTGGCAAAGCGGCAGCTAATTCCGCTACCGATAAACCAGCATTGATAGTAATAAAACCTGCTAACAGCCAAACGAGGATTGTTAAACTTGCTGAACCAGTTGCGGCAGTAACACTTGAGATCTTGAAAAAGACCCCGCCACCAATTACTAGACCCATTACAGTTGAGAGTGCTGGTAAGAAACCAAGCTCTCTTTTTAGGCTATTGTTATTTGTTTCATCGTTCATAAGGCAAAAATACTCCCCTCATTGGTATAAAATAAAATTATATACCATAATGGTCAATTTCGAGTATTTTTTTGTTGGTAATTACGCTTACATATAAGTAAAATAAAAATCAGAGGTGATTTTATGATTAGTTTAGGAATTATCGGAACAAACTGGATCACAGAACAATTTGTAAAAGCAACAGACGAGACAAAAACATTTACTTTAACGAATGTGTATTCGAGAACAGAAGCCAAAGCTGCAAGCTTTATCGCTGACTTGAATAAGAAAGATATTACGATCAGTACTGATCTTGAAAAATTCTTCAAGGCTGATTTTGACACGGTCTATATCGCTTCACCCAATGCTTTGCATTTTCAACAAGCTAAACTAGCGATTGAACACGGCAAAAATGTCATTGTTGAGAAACCAAGTACCTCGACAATCAAGGAATTTACGATCCTCGACAATTTGGCTCACGAAAAGGGTGTCTACTTATTTGAGGCGGCAAGACATATTCATGAACCAATTTTTAAGAAGATTGAGACTATCGTTGAAAAGCATCGTAGTGAATTGACCGGAGCCACTTTATCTTATATGAAGTATTCGAGCCGTTATGACGCCTATAAAGAGGGTAAAAACCCTAATATTTTCACGACCAAATTCTCTGGTGGTGCTTTATATGACTTGGGAGTCTATACAGTTTATGACGCAGTAGTATTATTTGGTCAACCTGAGAAAGTAGAGTATGAAGCTGAATTTCTTGACTCAGGAATTGATGGCAGTGGTGCCTTGACACTCAAATATCCAGAATTTGACGTCAATATTATTATCGGTAAGACGAAGAACTCTTATATGTCTTCAGAAATTTATTTTGGCAGAGATACACTCTTGTTAGATAATGGCGGTGACATCAGTCATTTGGATTGGGCAGATGACAATAAGAACATCACTGATATTCCAGCGAATAAGAGTGCTAATCCAATGGATTCAGAAGCAACCGAATTTGCCAGAATAATAACCGAAAATGATCAAGCTACCTATGATAAACTGTTACAATACGCTAGAATCGTAAATCGGATATTAGAGCAAGCAAGAACAAGTGCCGGACTTGTTTTTGATGCAGATGAGGAAAAATAAATTGGAAATACCAAACTTATATCAGGACTATTTTAAACAAAATCAATTTGAACAGTTGACCAAGATTCAAGAAGCTGTTTATATGCCCTTCAAAGAGGGAAAAGATTTAGTTGCCATGGCCCCAACTGGTTCTGGAAAAACATTAGCCTTTGTCATGCCAATGATCGAAACATTGGTACCAAAAGACGGCTTACAAGTGTTGATTTTGGAACCATCACAAGAATTAGCTATGCAAGTGCGAGATGTTATTCAACCCCTTGCTAAGTTGGTTGATTGCAAAGTTCAGGCTTTAACAGGTGGTGCTAATCCAACCCGCCAATTGAAGAAACTTAAAGAGAAACCGGAAATTATCGTAGCAACTTTGGGCCGATTGAATGAATTGGTTGAAACTCGAAAAGTTAAATTAGGCAATTTGAGTACGGTGATTGTGGATGAAGCTGATGAAATGTTGAATGAGTCAAAACTCGATTCTGTTCGCCAAACAATTTCGCAAATGCCAGCAGATGTCCAGATGACTTTCTTTTCAGCTACGGGTAATGACATTTTTCAAGATATGCATAAGTGGTTTGGACAAGACTTTTTAGTGATCGATCAACGACATGACACCAGTTATACAGCTGGAATCGAGCATTATTTTGTCGAAGCTAATAATGAGTTCATTAAGAATGCAATTTTGCGTGAATTAGCTCATAACAAGAAATTTTTAGGAATTGTCTTTTTCAACAATTCTCGGTCGTTACACAAAACTATCAGTGATATGAATCATGATAAGACTAACTTCGTAGCTTTAGATAGTAAGATGTCATCACAGCAGCGTAAAACGGCGTTACAGCTTTTTTCTAGCAAGAAGGTCAACTTATTGTTAACGACGGATGTCGCAGCCAGAGGGATGGATATTGACGATATCAATATGATTGTCAACTACATGATTCCTCGTGATGACAGTGAATATGTCCATCGTGCTGGTCGGACTGGTAGAATGGGCAAAAGCGGTAATGTAATTACATTTGGTAATAGCCATGATATGCGTAATTTACAAGATTTGGTTGATGTAGAGATAACCAAAGCGTATGTCGATAATGAAGGTAAGCTCTCTAAAAAGCCAGTTTTTAAACAAAATAAGCGTCATAACGATACAAAAAATAATTCTAAGGGTAATAACAAACCTAAGAAACGTTTGCGAGACCAAAAGAACAAGGGTAGACGCAATTTTCATAAAAAACAAGATTAAAATTCAAAAATAACCGTTAAACCTGCTGAAGTTTAATAACGGTTATTTTTTTCGATTGAATTTAAGAATTATCACAACCAATATCGCAAATGAAATCATTAATAATAATGCTTGGTATACGCTCATACTGCCCTTTTCGGGGCCATGCATATTTCTCAATTCGATTCATAGGCATCACTTCGCATATGTTTGGCTAGTCACCGTCTTAACTTCCTACGTTGCAATTACCCATTAATATCCATTTAGTTCAAAGAACTTTTATGTAAAAACCAGCATCATGGTAGATGACTAAAGTTTAGTTGATGAAATTATGAAGTTGAATAATTACGTATGTAGGATATAATTTTCTAAGAGGACAATTAGTTATTTATAACGATGGTTCTCAATATTTGGATTTATCAAAACGACTTTTTTGAACTTTGGCACACATTTGGCACACCGACGATCATAAAATTGAGTTTGTGAAATTCCAAAAGACACTTGGTCCCTTGGCCCAGTTGGATAGAGCAACTGCCTCCTAAGCAGTAGGTCCCCGGTTCGATTCCGGGAGGGATCATTAATCTAGTGATAAATTAAATTAGTAAGTCGTAATCAGTCATTGATTATGACTTATTTTTTAAATTAAAGTGAGGTAAGTGTATGGAAAAATTAAAATGTAGTCAGACCTTGTCGATCAGTAATCATCGCGTTTTTTCTTCAGATTTGAATGAACACAATACCGTCTTTGGAGGTAAGACTTTAATGACGATCGATGATAATTCATCAATTTCTGCTTCTCGTGTGGCGCGAATTGAGACGGTTACTGCTTCGGTCGATCAAGTTAATTTCATCTTACCTTTTGGACTGCAAGATTCGATGTGTACTGAATCATACGTATCCGGTGTTGGCAGTCGTTCGATTGAAGTTTTTACGAAAATCATTGGTGAACATCTCAAGACTGGCAAGAGATTTCTCGGTTTGACTTGCTTTTCTACCTTCGTTGTAACGGATAAGAATGTTGTTTTGCCGGCTATTGTACCCGATACTGATGAAGCTGAATATGTTTGCAGCGGGTACCACAAACGTCAAGATGAACGATTAGAAAAGTTGATGGAACAAGAAAAATTTAATAAGAATATTAGTTTGCAATTTCCCTGGCAATAAAAAAACTCTGAATTCAATTTAATGAATTCGGAGTTTTCTATTTTCTAAACGTTATTTAAGATCGGCAGCACGAACCCATTCGTTTGTAGCAACACGATACATAGTTTGACCATTGATTGTAGCTGATTTATCAGTTACCCAAGCAGTATTTTTGGCCAGAGCCCGGTCTTGAACAAGGTTTCCACTGGCAGTGTAAAGGCGTGCTTCATTTTTAGTGTAAACATTGTGGCTGAGAGGAGTTACTTCCAAGCCATCGTTTTGTTTAACCCATTCGTCAGTAGCAACACGTAGATAATTGACGCCGTCTAAGGTCATCA
The DNA here is from genome assembly GCF_043951805.1 of Companilactobacillus sp. FL22-1. Taxonomy (NCBI): domain Bacteria; kingdom Bacillati; phylum Bacillota; class Bacilli; order Lactobacillales; family Lactobacillaceae; genus Companilactobacillus; species Companilactobacillus sp. FL22-1. The sequence goes on along the minus strand of NZ_JBINJY010000005.1, from coordinate 199,446 downwards.
ACTTGTCAGCTATCCAAGAACTGTTACCACCTAAGGCACGGTTCTTTAAGATTTGACCATCTTCACTGTAAAGACTTGTGATGGTGTTTGGTAGAGCATAGAAAGTAGCATGGTGAGCGTTGATTGTTTTTGTGTGTTCAGGTTTTGTTTCTGGTTTAGTTGTTGGTTTTGTAGTCGAACTAGAATTATTATTGTTATTAATTTTATGCCAAACTATTTTACCGACGATAGCTTTACCATCTTTAACTTTGATGATTACTAAATCCTGTTTTTCGCCATTTTCATTAGTCGCATAATATCCAGGGATTGACGGAAGTACTTGTGCACCTTCAACATTATTATATTCGTATTTGAAAGTATATTTACCGTCAGGGTATTCTTTTGTCTTAGGAACATCAACACTTAAAGTGTCAGTATGTTGATAATAGACAAAATCCGTAGTACTTGGGGTGAATTTGCCATCTTTGGATATTGTTACAGAAAATTTCTGTGGGGAAACATAAGGATATCCTGTTAATACTGGTGCATCAAGATCTTTAATAGTTGTATTTTTTGCCCCAGTTAAATTAATCGTCCTTGATTCAAATGTTTTTCCCGAGACTCTTAAATTCAAAGTTATGGATCCATCGACTGTATTTGAATCTCTTGGCATGTAAGTGACTTTATTTGTGGCGGTAATAGTTTTATCTTCATTGATATGAGCCATTACTTGTTTTTGATTAGTGTAATATCCTTCAACATTTGGAACGTCAACTAAGATATCGCTGCCAATTTGTCCAGTAAATTCCTTGTCAGTTAAGACTATTTGACCATCTTTACCATCTTTTTCATTGATATTAGTATTAATGGTTGCTTTAGCTGTAACTGTATTATCATCTTTTTGAATGTAGTTAATTGGGTTTTCACAATTAAAATTACCATATTCATCTGCAGTTATATTGATTTTTTTGTCAGTCGTATAGTATCCATCGATTGTCGGAATTTCTACTGGTGTAGATACGCCAATTCTTAAGTCATTTACATTTATTTTCTTGACACTATTTTCACCAGTAAGGTTAGTATGTACGTCTGCAACACCTGAATTTGTATCTTTATACGTTACTGGAGCAGATTCATCAGTGATAAGAGCATGGTCATCACCAACTTTTGCTGTTACTTTACCATAATATCCTTGTATAAATGGAGCAGGGAAGGATATTATTGTGCCTTTTTCTAGATTTGCTGGAAGTTCTTTTGTTACCACTGTAGTTAAGACTTCGCCAGATGCATATGGTGAATTATAATAAACAGTCCCACTATACTCCTCCATTTCATTATCTGGATCTGTAGTTGTCCCCGTCTCTGTTCCGTTATCAGTAGCCAAAACAGTTGTAGTTTGAGCAACTGGTGCAGCAAGTGTTAGTGCGATTATTCCCAAAAAGATTGGTCCGTAATATTTTTTCATATAAAAAGTCCCCCTTAATATAGATGTTTTACAAGGAAAATAATACTAAAGTAGGACGACAATATCTGTCGTCTAATTAATAAATTCGTAATTTTTTTTACATACGGAATGTATTTCGAAAAATGCCTTATGTAAAAAGGAAATTAAAAACTAGACATGTTAGAATTTTAATTATAAATGTCATATTTGGGGCGGAGACGATATGGTATATCACGTTGGTCGATTGATCTCGTTGAAGAGTTCTTTTCAAAATGGCGTGATTATTCCTAATTTGCAGAAGAACGTCCAAGTTGATCATCAGTCTTTTAGCCTGGCTTTGGCTCTTATTAGAATTGGTTTTTAAAGATTAAAAATAGTCTCAATTTCTGACCAAAAATCAGAAATTGAGACTATTTTTTAGATTGAATATCAGTAGTTAAGATCATTTCTCGTAATTGAGAGAAGTCTTTACTAGTAAAGGACTCGTTCAAAACCTCTTCAGCCACGACTAAGGCTTCTTTAAAATGCTTGATCCCCGAGGATGTCATTTTCAAGCAGACTTCTTTTTGATTGTCATCACTGTGATAACGAATGATTGGCCGACTAGGTTTATTTTCCAAACGGACTGCCAGACGTGAAACTGCTGCTGAACTGAGTTTCAGTGAATCTTTAATTTTTAGCAGACTAGCTTTGGAATCATATTGATCGTAGAGATAGTGCAAGAAACTGAACTCAACTGGTGAAAAATCATATTTGATGAGGGCTTTTTCTAGTTTGGTCTGAATATCATTTTCAAAATGCTTCATATTCAGCCAAGTACAAAGATTTGAATTGTCGTTGATAGTGATCACCCCCTTTAAATTTAATATCTATGTATTATGAAACATATTAAATGATTGCGCAAGCAAAGATAACTCTGATAAATGCTAGGTTGATGCGCTACTGAGAGCGCTTTTTTGCTATACTGATCGTATAAAAATAGATGAGAGGGATGTTAATGAATTTTTATTCGTATCAATATTTAGTTGAACATAATAATGAACCCAACTTTCTATTTATTATCGGGATCATTATTTTGGCGGTAGCCATTTTTATCACCGGATTTTTATATTTTAAAAATCGCTCGGACAACAAATATCGTGATCTATTAATAATTTTTGCATTTGGAATAATCTTGTTCATAGGTATTAACTACAATAATTATGAACAACAGCTCGACATCAACAACAAGACGAATCAGACTTTGGAATTGATGCAATCAGTTGCTAAAGATAAAAAAGTGAAAGCTAAAAAGCTTTACTCCAACAGTTCTAGTCTGACCGAAGGAATGTTGATCAAGGCGGGTAAAGATATTTATCGAATCAGTTTTGACAATAATCAGAGTAGCTACACTTTGACGAAAGCAAATATTATTAGTTCACAAAAAATTAATTTGATTGAGAAGTAGGTGGAAGAATGGTTCTCTCTTACGGAGATTTAACTTTAAAATTTATTATTGGTTTCCTATTCATGGTTTTACAGATCAATTTGTTTGGGAGAGGCAATATAGCGCCAACCAGTGCCATCGACCAACTTCAAAACTATGTTTTAGGTGGAATCGTCGGAGGGATGATCTACAATTCAAGTATCACCATCCTTCAATTTGCTTTAGTACTATTGATTTGGACAATGGTAGTGTTTGTCGCTAAATTTTTAACGAATCACAATAATTTCTTTAAGAAGGTGATTGAGGGTACACCACAATTGATTATTAAAAATGGCAAGATCGATGTTAATTTAGCTTTAAAGAACGGTCTGTCGGCGAATGATCTGTCGTTTAAATTACGTCAAGCTGGCGTGATGGATGTCAGAAAAGTTAAAAGAGGTGTATTCGAGCGTAATGGTCAATTGACTTTGATCATGCGTGATGAGACCAGTATCAAGTATCCAATCATTTTGGATGGCAAAATCGACCACGACGAGTTAGCTAATATTCATAAGGATGTCGAATGGTTAGAAGCTGAACTACAAAAACGTAATTTGGATGTAGCCGAAGTTTATCTGGCCAATTATATTGATAATCAATTAATAATTTATGAATACTAAAATATCTTAGGGATTCCAAACTTAATTTTTAAAGTTTGGTAAACTGTATTAAAATAGAATCGTATCTAAATTTTGGTGGTGATAACATGGTAAGTGGATCTAAGGCGTTCTCTGTCTTCATGCTAATTTTTTATGCAATTTTATTATATTTTGTCTTCGCAGATAAAAACATGATTGCGATGTACATGATGGGTATTGGTATGTTTATAGAGGCTTTAGTAAATTGTATTTGCACGTTTCGATCAAAAACTAATAAATAGGGTGGCGATTATAAATGTCAGATTCACAAGTTTACAATGATTACTTTTTCGATGAACCAGTATTTGATTTACATGATGGTGGGTATGTTCCACTAGAAAAGCATCCCGAAGTTCCCGAAAAGCCATTGAATATTCCGGCAGCCTTGAAGCCTGATAAGGTTGACGGCAATGACGTCTATTACACGATTACAGCACAAGTTGGTGAAACTCAGATTTTGCCTGGTGCTAAAACTAAGACTTGGGGTTATAACGCCTCATTGCTAGGAACAACAATTGTCTTAAAACAAGGCGTTCATTATCATGTGCACCTAGTTAACAAACTAGACGAGGTTACAACATTCCACTGGCATGGTTTAAATGTCACTGGACCAATTGTTGATGGTGGACCACATGCTCCAGTTTATCCTGGTGGCAGTCGTGATATTGATTTTACTTTGGATCAACCAGCTCAAACTGATTGGTTGCATCCACATCCATGTCCAAATACCGCTCGCCAGGTTTGGAATGGTCTAGCAGCAGCTGTCGTGGTAACAGACGATGAGGAAGCTAAACTTCCATTCCCTAGAAACTATGGTGTTGACGATATTCCGATTATTTTGCAAGACCGATCTTATCATGACAATCAACTTGACTATAAAGCCGATTATGATATGGATGGTAGTTTGGGTAAATATGCTTTAGTTAATGGAACTGTTAATGGTGTCTTTGATGTAACAACTCAAAGGGTTCGTCTTAGAATCTTGAACGGTTCAAATCGTCGTGAGTGGAGACTACATTTTGATGATAACCATGAATTCACTCAAATTGCTTCAGATGGCGGCACAATGCCAGAACCAGTTAAATTTACGAAGTTGATGTTGACTTGTGCTGAACGTGCTGAGGTGATCGTTGATTTCGGTGATAAGAAGCCTGGAGATGTGGTTACATTGATGACCGATGATATTCCTATCATGAAGTTTAAGATCGGTGAATACGTCCGTGAAGATGTAGAATTGCCAGAGCACTTAACGACTATTGATGCACCAAAAGTAACGCCAGGATTGCCTGTTACAAGAACTGTCATGTCAGGGATGGATGATCAGGTCAGACTGGATGGAAAACTCTTTGACATGCAAAGAATCGATCGTAAACAAAAGATTGGCGATACCGTCCTTTGGGATGTAGTTAACACTAATGATCCAATGGGTGGTATGATTCATCCATTCCATATGCATGGTTGCCAATTCCTTGTTTTAAGCCGTAATGGAAAAGCTCCATATCCTAATGAACATGGCTGGAAAGATACGGTTGGCGTCAATGCTGGCGAGACTGTTAGAATTGCCGTTCAATTCACTAAATTTGGCGTTTATATGTATCACTGCCATATCCTTGAACATGAAGATACCGGGATGATGGCACAGATTGAAGCCTATGATCCAAACCATGAACACAAGTATCATTTGATCAGTATGGACGAGATGCAACATCCAACGAATAAGTAGTTGCTTAAAAATTAATATTAACAGGGGATTGTACTGACGGTCGGTTAAGTGCAATCCCTTTTTTTCGTTTTCTTCAACTGCGACCCAACATTTCAACAAAAAAAAGTCCGAAACAATTATCGTCTTAAGAAAGTAGGAAATTGAAAGATCATTAGTATGGAAAAGTGTGTCATAATGCAAACAAGAGCTTTTTTAACAAAAGGGAGTCATAACTTGAAAGATGTGAAATTTAAAATTCGCTTAGGTTATTTGATGTTTGCAATTGTTTTGGATGCCTTCGCCAACGCTTTGATGATCAACAGTAATATGGGGAGCGCCGTTTGGACCGCTTCGGCAGTCAATATTTCTAAGTTGCTGCATTCGTCATATGGGACGACATTATTTATTTACGCTGTGATCGTGACGATAGTCAATCAATTTCTATTGAGAAAATTTGATGGCCATATTTTCATATCTAATTTGTTATTTTCATTACCATTCAGCTATTTAGTGGGCTTCTTCTCATTCATTATGGATCCATTGAGATTAAATCAATTACCAATTACTTTACGGTTATTAGTCGATGTTTTGGGACTGTTTGGCGTTTCAGTCGGAACTTCAATCTACCAACGCTGTAATTTGATTCAACATCCGAATGATGAATTAGCGTATCTTTTACGCTTTAAATATTTACATGGTTCGGCTGGTTGGGGGCAATTATTCAGTTATACGCCGCCGGTTATTATTATGCTCATCTGTTTTGTACTGACCGGTAAAATATTATCCGTTGGTGTAGGAACTATTTTGGCAATGTTTTGCCAGGGTATCATTATCGGTATATCTGATAAGATTGTGTTACCAAGTTTAAAGCATCATTACTCATTTTAAGATACGGTAACAATTCATTTAAGAGATTGTTAATATTAAAAAAATTATCAAAAAAAGAGTTAAAATTACACGTTTATACTCTTGCGATTAATTACCACATGGGTTACTATTGCAAGTAGGGACTACCAGATTTAAAAACAACTGATTCCTTCCCGACGGTGAGATTAATTTCTCACTATTTTTTTTGAATAAAATATCTACCAGAAATCATTTTATAAAAACAATTAAACGAATACAAAAAGGCAGTTGAGACATTCCAGCTTGGGAAGTTTCAACTGCCTTTTTTATTATTACCTATTAATCACAGGCTTTTTAGCTGATTCAAATGATCAAAACTGACCGTCTTTCCTTCAACAGTCAAGCGATTGCGACCGGAGTTTTTGGACGCGTATAAATATTGATCGACTCGGTTGAAAAGGTCACCGAAATTTTTGTCGGTATCTGTTAGGGCCGATAAGCCAAAGGAGATCGAAACCGAGAGCTTTTGACCGTTGATGATCAAAGGGGTTTTAATCATGGCATTACGCAAGTCACCGATGATCGGTAAACAATCCTCAGTCTTTTTGCCCCGGAAAATGATGATGAATTCTTCGCCACCGAAGCGGAAGAGTTCTCCTTGAGTATCGGTCAAAAACATTTCCCGTTCAATCGTATGGGCCACATGTTTCAAAACTTCATCACCGACTGAATGTCCATAGATGTCGTTGAAACTTTTAAAGTGGTCAATATCAAACATAGCAATTGATAAAGGCACATTTTGATGCGAATAGGCTTGATAGATTTCTTTAGCCGTCTTATCAAGGTTGGCCCGGTTTCTTACGCCAGTCAGTTCATCATAGTTGACCTGAGTTTGTAAGTCGTTGTAATGGAGCATCGTATCTTGTAATTTACGGGCGCAGAACCGAATTATTGACATGTAGATCAAGAACACCACTAACATGCTGAAAACTTCATAGATGGGGAAGTTATGGTCGGACCACAATAAGATCCACCAACTTAGCCCAAAAAGAGTCTGCATCCCTAAGTAATACCATTCATTTTTTTGTAATTGGTCAGTTTTTTGATAAATAAAAATGATGATCACACACAAGATCAAATAAGAAATGATGAAAGTACTCAGATTTTTGCTGGCAAGGCGTTTAAAAATCATTGATTGGTAATATAGCAACGGAGTTAATAAGTTAATCAACAAGGTGATTTTATTTCTAATCAAGTACATGCAATAAAGCAAGATCGTCAGTTGGGCATTGGCATATAACCAACCGTTATTGATGGAACCTTGGTTTAAAATAAAGAAAATCTTTTCTAAGATGATCATGCTACCACCTAAGATTAATCCTTCGAGTAGATGCGTGAAGAACTTCTTATAAAGCGGCGACGACTTGTTGATTAATCTCTCAAACGAATAGGCAAAGATGGTGATGATCGTAATCAAGCCTATCGTAACTAAAGTTATAATAACTGCGTTGATGTTTAGATAGTTGTTGAAAATTCTTGGTATAAGGCTATCTGGCAAAACAATCCCTCAATTATATTCTTTTAAGTTTTAGATTAATTTGATATCTACAAAATAATATACACTACGACATTATAACTGAAATCTTAAATATATGATATATATCTAAGATGTCTTTTTTTTGTACCTAATAACTATACGCTAGTTCACTTATAAAAATATAGGGTTATACTATTTATATGTGGCAATTTTTTTACAAATTGTTGTCAAAAAATCAAAATATATATTGAATAAATTATTGATTATGGGGTATACACTTTGAAAGTAATCGTTGTTGGATGTACACATGCTGGTACAGCAGCAGTTGAACAAATTTTAGAGAACCATCCAGAGGCAGAAGTTACAGTTTATGAACGTGATGACAATATTTCGTTTTTGTCCTGTGGAATCGCCTTATACTTAGGCAATAGGGTAAAACATCTTGAAGATATGTTTTACTCGAGTCCTGCTGACCTTGAGCAATTGGGTGCAAAAGTTTATATGAAACATGATGTGCTGAAAACTGATGCTAAAAATAAGCGTATTATGTGTGAAGATTTAACGACACACAAAATTATTAATGATACTTATGATAAATTGATCATGACAACAGGGTCAATGGTGGCAGTTCCACCGATCACTGGTATTTCTGATACGAAAATTTTGATGTGTAAGAGTTATGCACAAGCTCAAGCAATATATGAAACGGCTAAGAATCACCGCAATATTACGATTGTAGGGGCTGGATATATCGGGGTTGAACTAGCGGAAAGTTACGCCAATACAGAGCATGAAGTGACTTTGATTCAATCACGTGACCAGCTTTTAAATAATTACTTAGATATCGACATGGCTGAAAATGTGGTTACACTCTTGAAAGAACATGACGTGAAAGTTTTCTTAAATGAGCGTGTAACAGGTTTTACCAGAGATGATAATGATCAAGTTCTGATTGAAACTAATCAAGGACAGCATCATGCCGACCTAGTGATCGTCTGCACGGGGTTTATTGCTAATACCGAATTATTGCGTGGTCAAGTAAAAATGGATCGTCATGGGGCAATCGTTATCAACGAGTATACCCAGACTTCTGATCCAGATATTTATGCGGCTGGAGATGCTTGTACAGTCAACTTTAATCCTACAGGTAAGCCTACTTATATTCCCTTGGCCACTAACGCTATTAGACAAGGTGCCTTAGCTGGGGTCAATGTTTTTGGCAATACTCAAAAATACATGGGTACGCAGGCCACTTCAGCGATGGAATTGTTTGGTTATACGGTTGCTTCCACGGGCTTGACGTTAAAGAATGCCTTGGCTCACGGAATTAATGCTGACAGTGTTACTTACCATGATAATTATCGTCCTGCCTATATGCCTACTACCGATATGTTGACGTTGAAATTGATCTATAACAAAGACAATCACTTGATTTTGGGAGCACAATTATTCAGTAAGCACGAAGTGGCTCAATCGGCTAATACCATCTCGGTCTGCATTCAAAATCAGAATACTATCGAGCAATTGGCTTTTATGGATATGCTCTTCCAACCAAATTACGACAATCCTTTCAATTATTTGAACATTGTAGCGCAAATGGCCGTTGCTAAAGAGCGTAAGGAAAAAGAACAATCTTAAATTTATAGATTAAAATAAAGGACCCCTTGATTCCGATGTGGAACCAAGGGGTCTTTGTTTTGTTAATCATTAGCCAATTAAGTTAGGCTTTCTCAGTCAAAATTATCATTCTCTAGTTTTAAAAGGTGAGGTTTGCCGTAAAAGTATCCTTGTCGCAAATCGATTTTTAGGGAGTCTGCCAAAGAATCGTCTTGTTCATCTTCGATACCTTCTAAAATGAAGCGGAGTTTATGTTGTTGGCTAAAATTACGCCAAAAAACAACTTTTTGTTCAATTTCAGAGTCACGGAGTTTTTCGCCAAAGTTTTGGATAGCAAATTTGATTTCTGAGGCCAAAGGAACTAATTCAGTGATCTGTTCTAGTTGATTGACACCAGTCCCACAGTCATCGAGACTGAAGTCCATACCATAGTTGATAAACTCTTGAATCAGTGGGATCAATTCAGAATTTGACCATGGTTTATTGGGGACATCTTCAGTCAATTCCACGACCACCCGTAATGGTCTGAGGATACTTTGAGCTTCAATAATAGCGTCACGAACTTCTTTTTCCATTAATTGATTACGATTGATGTTCACTGAAACAGAACCGATTTTAAGTGACAACAGTTTGGTGGTAGAGATCAAAACGGAAGCCAAAGTGTGCGATGGCACGTCCGAAAAATTTGCTGGTGGACGCCAACCATCATCAGTTTTTTGTTTTAATAGTAATTCGTATCCGATTAGGGAATTATTAATTTTATCTATTTGGGGCTGAATAAAAAATCTATACATGTTCAAACTCCTCTATAACATCACTTGTAAGCACTTTTACACTAAGCGTTATCATACTACAAGTTTAGTTTCATGTCATGATGCTTGATCCCGGCTTCAACGTATTGATCACCAATCACTTGAAAGCCGAGTTTTTTATAAAAATCTTGGGCGTGATCTTGGGCACCTAAAATTGCATAAGAGTAGCCTTTTTCTTTTGCAAAGGTAAGAATGGCCTGGATCAGCTTGGAACCAAGATTTCTTTGTCGATATTTTGAACGGACTGCTACTCGTTGGATATGGATGCCATGATCGGCAGTTGGGAAAAAGCGGGCTGTGGCAACAGGTTGATCTTCAAGATAAATATTAAAATAGGTACATTTATCTTCCAAATTATCGATCTCTAAGTCTTGAGGGACATTTTGTTCCTCTACGAAAACCTCTTTCCGAATGGCGACGCTATCGTGATATACGCCTGAATTGGTATCGGCTGATTGCTTGATTTCTTCCATAATTGTTTCACCCCAAAAAATGTAAATACAAGTTAATTATATTACAAATAATGATTTAAAATACTTCAATTCTCGATATTAATTTTTTTAGGATTTCAAAATTGAAATAAAAAATAGATTGATATAATTAATGTATGTGTTGTGTTATGCTTTAAAGAATAAGTCAAAAGAATTTTTGTACGATAGAGGAGGAACCGACCATTGAAAGTCGTTGTTGTCGGATGTACACATGCTGGAACGGCTGCTGTAGAACAAATACTAAAGAAGCATCCCGAAACTGATGTAACAGTTTACGAACGTGATGATAATATTGCCTTTTTATCATGTGGAATCGCTTTGTATTTAGGAAGAATCGTCAATCACCTTGAAGATATGTTCTACGCAGATCCTACCACCCTTGAAGGATTTGGCGCTAAGGTTCATATGAAACACAACGTTTTAAAAATTGATTCAAAAAATAAAAAGATCTTCGTTCAAGATTTGGAAACAGATCGAATTTTTGAGGATACTTATGACAAGTTGATCATGACTACTGGTTCAGAAGTTGGAATTCCTCCAATTGGGGGTATGGACAATCCGCGAGTTCTTTTGTGCAAGAGTTACGCCCAAGCCAAGAAAATCTATGAAACAGCTTTGAACTATCCTAGCATTGCCATCGTTGGTGCTGGTTATGTTGGTGTTGAATTGGCTGAAAGTTACGCTAATACCGTTCATGATGTAACTTTGATTCAATCACGCAATCAGATCTTGAATAATTATGTTGATGATGAGTTATCAGAAACAATCATCGATAAATTAAAAGAGCATGATGTAAAGGTTCATTTGGGTGAACGAGTTGCTGAAATTGAAGATGGCGAGCAATTGACCATTAAGACTAAAGCTGGTCATGCTTATAAAGCTGATTTGGTAATCGTCTGCACAGGCTTCTTTGCCAATACTGATCTACTACGGGGTCAAGTACAAATGGACGGCTATGGCGCTATTATTATTAACGATTATATGCAAACTTCTGACCCTGATATTTATGCTGCCGGAGATTCTTGTGTGGTCAAATTTAATCCCACCGGAGAATTGAAATATATCCCTTTGGCATCGACAGCCGTTCGTCAGGGTACTCTAGCAGGAATTAATATTTTTGGCGATATTCGTAAATATATGGGTACACAAGCTACCACAGCTATGGAGATCTTTGGCTATACTTTAGCAGAAACCGGTTTGACCTTACGAAAAGCCCTAGCTAATGGGATGAATGCTGACTGTGTTGTATACCACGACAATTACCGTCCAGCATATATGCCAACCACGGAAATGTTAACGATCTATTTAATTTATGATAAAGATACGCGTAAAGTTTTAGGAGCTCAGTTATTCAGTAAGCATGAAGTGGCTCAATCGGCGAACGCTATTTCTATCTGTATTCAAAATGAAAATACGATCGACGACTTGGCGTTTGTTGATATGCTGTTCCAGCCAAATTATGATAATCCATTCAATTATTTGAATTTGGTGGCTCAATTAGCAATTGCTAAAGAAGACGATCAACAAGAAGTTTAGAAGAGAGTGACAGGGGTCTGCTCTTGAGTATTTAGAAATGGGATCTAATTCATATTTTGAATTAGGTCTTTTTTTATTATTCAGCTTTTTTCTAGGAAAGTAGTTCACAAAAAAACAGCTAGGCGGGGAACCTAACTGTTTTTTTAAAAGTTGATAGGATAGAGGTAAGAAATTAATAATTAAACATTGAATAATGGGGTTTTCAATGATTATAGGGAGATCATTATGGTTCTCTTATTGGGCAAATTTAAGAAATGAGTTTTTCCTCTATCACCATTACAACGGGGAATTGTAAATCAACTTAAGTAATCTAGAATAAGCATCTAGCCACAGAAATACGTGTGTTTTTTTTCTACATGGGAGGCAGATAGGCTTTGATAACTCATCCTAGTTGTTAACAAAGTTGCTATAAAAGCCCCTCCTTTCTCTGTGATAGCGCTTTCTTAATTTGGTACAACCACATTATAGCAAGTTCCGGTCGATTTCACAATATAAAGCTTTCTTAAAATTACTAGACCAATAACGCATCTAGCTTGACATAGACACAGGTAAAAGAGTATACATTCTAATTATTTATTTTATGATATTTCACAATCGAAATAATTCTAAGTGTATTGCTTGTCATTGCAAATCAATTATTATATCATGAGTTTGTCAAAGTGAGAGCGCTTGCGTGGAAATGCAATTAATATAAATTGAAGACGTCTATTTAAGATAGATACCTTTTATGAAATTTATCGGGGGGGTAGCTATTTGGAATCGACGTCTTTTTTTTGCGGAATGAAAAGGAGTCCTTATATGGTGACATAAATAATACTGAACTTTTTTTACCAGTAGTTGTCGACCACTTAGATTTGACATGGGAGAATCTTAAAAAGACCAAATAAAAAAAGCAGGGACAAAAGTCTCTGCTTTTTTGAATCAAAAATAATTATTTGATTGAAGGTGTACCGAACCATTCGATACGTTCCTTTGTTGTTTCTGTAATAGCCTTTGTACCAGGTGCAAGTAACTTACGAGGATCGTAACCCTTAGCATCGATATCTTGGTCATGGCCAGCTTCGATATATTCACGAGTTGCTTTAGCAAATGCTAATTGCAATTCAGTATTAACGTTAACCTTTGAAATACCCATTGAGATAGCCTTAACGATTTGTTCCTTAGGGATACCTGAACCACCGTGAAGTACAAGTGGTGTTGAGATTTCAGCAGCTAATTCTTGTAGACGGTCAAAGCTCAAACCTTTCCAGTTGTCAGGGTAAACACCGTGGATGTTACCAATACCAACAGCAAGGTAGTCAACGCCTGTAGCAGCAAGTGTCTTAGCTTCTTCAACATCAGCTAATTCACCAAGACCAGTAATACCATCTTCTGTACCACCGATTGAACCAACTTCAGCTTCAACAGACATGCCCTTAGCGTGAGCTAATTTAACGATTTCCTTTGTCTTTTCAAGGTTTTCGTCAAATGGTAGGTCATGACCATCGAACATAACTGAGTTGTAACCAACTTCGATACATTCTTTGGCAGCTTCATAGTTACCATGATCCAAGTGCATTACAACTGGAACTGTAATACCCATTGATTTGATTGTGTCTTGTACAAGGTGTAGACATAATTCGTAACCACCCATGTACTTAGCAGCACCCATTGATGTTTGAACCAAGATAGGTGTATTTGTTTCTTGAGCTGCAGCTAAAATACCGCGAGTCCATTCCAAGTCGTTGATGTTAAAAGCACCAACAGCATATTTGCCCTTACGAGCGTTGTTGAAAATTTCGTTACCGTTTGTTAAAACCATCGATAATCCTCCAAAAATTTCATTCATAATTTGAATACATTAGTAATTCTAACTCAAACGAGCAAAAATTAATACAACTTTTAGCAAAACTATTTCAGTAAACGCTTTATCGAAAATGAAAATATAGATAAAAGGCAATTAAGTAGAAAATTATTAAGACGATAAGAATATACCACCAATATTTTTTAAAGGTAGATTTTATCGCAGTATTATAGACTGCCATAACGGCAAAAAAGGCGACTAAAGTCGTCAAGATACTTAAGATTACTAGAATTGTTAGATTTATCATAATAATTTTATTATACCTTTTTTTTCATAAGATATTAGAAAGCGTTACTACCTATATTAAATGAGTTAACTTTGATATACTGGAATTAATTTATTGAGGTGATATTTTGAAGAAAATTAAAGTTATGACAGTTTTTGGAACCAGACCAGAAGCTATTAAAATGGCACCATTAGTTTTGAAATTAAAGCAAAATAGTGACCGCTTTGAAACCGTGACGGTTGTTACAGCCCAACATCGTGAAATGCTGGACTCTGTTTTGGAAATTTTCAAGATCAAGCCTGACTACGACTTGAATATCATGAAAGAACGCCAGACTCTTAGTGGGATCACTGGCTTAGTTTTGAAAGAATTAGACAATATCATTGAAAAAGAACAGCCTGATATTGTCTTAGTTCACGGTGATACAACTACGACCTTTAGTGCTGCTTTGTCAGCTTTCTATCATCAAACTGCTATTGGACACGTTGAAGCTGGTCTAAGAACTTGGAACAAGTATTCACCATGGCCTGAAGAAATGAATCGTCAAATGACAGATGATTTGACCGATATTTACTTTGCACCAACAACCGAAAGTAAGGCTAACTTGTTAAAAGAAAACCACAACGAAGAACATATCTTTGTGACTGGAAATACGGCCATCGATGCTTTGAGAAGTACCGTGCATAAGGACTATCATCACGACGTCTTAGATGTGATCGATCCTAATAAAAAGATGATCTTGATTACAATGCATCGGCGTGAGAATCAAGGCGAACCAATGCGACAAGTCTTTCGGGCCATGAAAAAAGTCGTTGAAAAGCATGATGATATTGAATTAGTTTATCCAGTTCACTTGAATCCAGTTGTTCAACAGACTGCTAAAGACATTTTAGGAGACGTAAAACGAGTTCACTTGATCGAACCACTTGATGTTGTTGATTTTCATAACTTAGCTTCTAGAAGTTACTTCATCATGACTGATTCTGGCGGCGTCCAAGAAGAGGCTCCTTCACTCGGTAAGCCCGTGTTAGTTTTACGTGATACTACTGAACGTCCAGAAGGTGTTAGTGCCGGAACTTTGAAATTAGTGGGAACTGATGCAGCGGTAGTTGAAAAAGAAATGACTCGTTTGATTACTGACAAAGCTGAATATGACCGCATGGCTAATGCTAAGAATCCTTATGGTGATGGTAAGGCCTCAGATCGTATCCTCGATTCATTGAGTTATTACTTTAAACAAACAACTGACCGTCCTTATGAATTTGAATAAAATATCTGCTTGAACAAAAAATTCCAGTGGAGTTGACCAGCAATAATGGTTGACCTGCTGGATTTTTTTGTTCAATTTTTAACTTTTTTGGGAAGAATGTTAGAAAGGCAACATTAATTTTTTTGATTATCTGCTAAATTAAATTGTGAAGAAGATAACAAAAACTAAGTCGATGATCTTAAATGAAAAGAGGTATTGGCAAGGTGATTGAAAAGAAGGATGGTGAACATAAATACGAAATAGAATTTTATGGTGGTAAGCAAATGGGCATGATACCAATCATTGTCTACATTATCATCAGTGCAGGTTTAGCAATTTTTTATCATGTCTACTCGATGAAAGGCTTAGTTGTAGCATCAATTATTGGCTTGTTTCTCGCATTCTTCCTTGTGAAAGAAAAGTCTAAATATTGGAAAGTAGTCATTGGCGGCCTGGCACAATTTGGAAATTCAAAGTTAATTTTTACATTTATCTTGATCGGAATCTTTACCAAGTTACTGACAGTTGGTGATGTCGGCAGCGGCTTTGTTTGGTTGAGTACAAAGTTGAATATTACCGGTGGGGCTTTTGTTGTTTTCACCTTTTTAGCTTCAACGATTATTTCGATGGGGACAGGAGCACCAATTGCGGCTGTCTTTGCCGTAGTACCAATCTTTTATCCTCCGGGGATAATGTTGGGAGCAAAGGCTTCAGTACTCGTGGGAGCAATTTTGAGCGGTGTATTTTTTGGTGATGCAATGTCGCCAAGTTCTCAAGTAATTAATACAACGCTTGATACGCAACACGATCGAAAAACTCATCAACCAGCCAACTTACAGGCGGTCATGAAGCAACGTAGTCCTTACCTAGTAGGTATTGCTCTTATCAGTGCAGTGCTATTTTATTTCTTTGGTTCTAATGGAGCGGCAGTTGATGCCCAGCAATTGTTACAAGTTAAGCAGAGCGCTAATGGATTAGGACTGCTGATGTTGATACCGATTGCTATCTTATTGATCATTAGCTTTATCAAGCAAGATCTGTTCTTAGGCCTATCCTATGCCACAGTCATCGGTTTATTTTTGGGAGTGATCAGCGGTAATTTTCAGATGAACGACATCTTGGCAGTTGGTAAGAATCAAGCTTTGAGTGGGATCTTGCTCGAGGGTACTTATAGTATGGCCGATATTATTATTTCATCGATCCTACTATTTGGCATGATTGCAGTAGCCGTTAAATCAGGCTGTTTGGATATGTTATGTGATTGGATTTTAAGCAAAAAGGCGATTCAAACACAAGTTGGTGCCGAAATGGTTTTGATCTTGAGCATTGGAGTGATCAATATCTTATTGTCCGGCTGCGTTTTGCCAGCAATTTTGCTCTTTGGTGATGTGGCCGATAAGATTGGTCAGAGTTCAGGTATTTCCCCAAATAAACGGTCCTATTTGCTTACAGGGATGGCAACGAATATTACCGCGATAGTTCCGATAAACAGTGCCTTTGTCATGGGAGCTATTACCTTGATCAATCAGATGAATGTAACCGGTTTTAAAAATATATCTATCAATCCATTTGAAATTTTTGCATCAAGTTATTATTGCTTGTTATTGACCTTAGTTTGTTTCTTCTGGGTTTTACAAGATAAACAAAAACACTCAAACAAAGTTAAGCTCGAGGAGGTGGGCGTATGAATGAAACATATGACGTCGTGATCGTAGGTGGCGGTCCAGGTGGTTTAACCTCAGCCATTTACGCTGGGCGCGCCGAAATGAAAACTTTATTGATCGAAAAAAGTGGCTATGGTGGCCGCATTACTGAAACGGCCGAAGTGAAGAATTATCCAGGAACCAAGCTTGATTCAGGGCAACACTTGATGGAGGAATTCAAAGAACATGCCCAAGCTAACGAGACAGTATCCTTGAAGCGGACGACCGTGACAAAAATTGTTCCAAATGATGAGGGATTTGTGGTTTCAACCAAACGTCGAGGCGATTTTCAAGCGAAGTCAGTCATCTTAGATTTGGGGACAGTGCCACGAGAGTTGAATATTCCGGGTGAAAAAGAATTTGTTGGTCAAGGAGTTTCCTATTGTGCCACTTGTGACGCCGAATTCTTCAAAAATCAAGAGATCTACGTCGTTGGGGCTGGTGACCAGGCGATTGAAGAGTCGGAATATTTAGCCCGTTTCGCTAGTAAAGTTCACATCGTTGTTTTGCACGATCCGGGAGTTTTAGATTGTAATGAAGTTGCAGCTAAGAACATCAAGAATAATCCCAAAGTTGATTTTATCTGGGACTCAACCTTGAATGCCATTGAGGGGACAGACAAAGTTGAGAGTGTCACGATTAAAAATGTTAATACAGGTGAATTAACCAAACATCCTACCAGTGGTGTATTTTTCTTCATTGGAATGACCCCACAAACGGAAATGGTAAAAGAATTAGTCGATTGTGATGAACATGGTTATATCAAAGTCAACGATAAAAAAGAGACCAGTGTCCCTGGTTTATACGCAATTGGGGACTGCACTAATAATTTCTTGAAGCAAGTCATTACTGCTTGTGGCGATGGTGCTCAAGCGGTAGTTGCTGCACAGAGGTATTTAAGTGAAAAGCAACAAATCGATAGTCTGTTGAATGGCAATGATTCCAAAATAGCTTTTGTCTTTTACAATCCTTATGAATCTCAAGATATCGACTTGGCAAGAGAATTTGAACAAGAGTTAAGCGGTTATAAAGTTTATAAGCAAGATATTTCCCGCCAGAGTCTCTTGTTCAGTCGCTTGGGATTGAATAAAACCGTAGCAGCGGCTTTGTATGAGAATGGTCAATTGAAGAGAGTTATCAATGATATTTCAGAATTAAATCTAGTTAACAATTAGGAGTGAGAAAAATGGGACAACCTTCAGTATTTCCACATGGAACAACAATTTATAAACCTGACAAATGTTTTAATGGCTATACATTAGTACCGTTGATCAATGATGGCGTGTTACTGTTCGATATGAATGGTAATGAAGTTAGACGCTGGAAGATGCAAGGTATGCCACCGAAGTTATTAAAAGGTGGATATGTCATGGGAACTTCTGGCTTCAGACATCCTGATTATGGGATGCAAGATGGTGTTAATCTGATTGAAATTGATTATGATGGTAACATTGTTTGGCAATTCGATAAGTTAGAAAAAATCGATGACCCTGGACGTGATCATCGTTGGATGGCTAGAAGTCACCATGATTTCCAAAGAGAAGGAAATCCAGTCGGTTATTATGTACCTGGTCAAGAGGCCAAAGCTTTATCTGGTAATACTTTGATCTTAGGACATCAAACGATTCATAATCTAGAGATTTCTGATAAACGATTGCTCGATGAAGTAATGTATGAAGTTGACTGGGAAGGAAATATTCTTTGGAAATGGTCTATCAGTGATCATTTTGATGAACTTGGCTTTGATGAGGCCGCAAAGAACGTCTTATTCCGTGACCCTAATATGCGTTCATCTGATGGCGGCGTGGGCGATTATCTACATGTTAACTGTATGAGCTATTTGGGACCAAACAAGTGGTACGACGCTGGTGACGAACGTTTCAAACCAACTAATATCATCTTTGACTGCCGTGAGGCCAACATTTTGGCAATTCTAGATAAAGATACTGGTCACCTAGTTTGGAAGATCGGGCCAGATTTCAATGCAACACCCGAACTTAGAAAATTGGGCTGGATCGTTGGACAACATCACTTCCACATGATTCCTAAAGGTTTACCTGGTGCTGGTAACTTGTTAGTCTTTGATAATGGTGGCTGGGCTGGCTATGGCACTCCAAATCCATCATCGAAGATCGGTAGTAAGAATGCCACGCGTGATTACAGTCGAGTGATTGAATTTGATCCAACGACTTTGAAAGTTGTCTGGGAAGTAACACCTAAAGACTTTGGCAATGCGATTCCCGTTGATGCTAGCAAGTTTTATAGTCCATATGTTTCCTCAGCTCAACGACTACCAAATGGTAACACTTTGATTGACGAAGGTTCGGATGGACGCTTGATTGAGATCACACCTGAAAAAGAGATCGTTTGGGAATGGATCTCGCCATATTACACTCATAATGATCCAGGAACACCAACTAATAATATGATCTATCGGGCTTATCGCTACCCATATGACTATGTTCCTCAAGAACCAACGCCAGAAGAAGTTGCGATTGAGCCTATCGACAATACGACATATCGAGTTCCAGGTGCTGGTAAGTTTGGAGCTAAAAAGGTTATTGATGTCGAAGGAACAGTCCCTTATTACAAGGATGTTGCTCTATGTGTTGCCACCGATGATGAAGATACAACAGTTATAAACAAGAAAAAGGTCTTCGACATAGATAAAGACTTCTTTGAACCTTTGACACAAGCTAACTTCAAAGAAAGAGTCCTCGATATAAAAGACAAGCCTGTCTTAGTTCTCTTTGGTGCAGAAAGATGTGTTCACTGCAAAGCCTTGCATCCTGTTTTGGAAGAAGCACTCAAGGAAGACTTCAAAGATGCTTTTGAAATCAGATACGTTGACATCGATGCGGAAACTAAATTAGCTGAAAGTCATAAGATCGCCGGTATTCCTGTTGTGGCAATCTTCAAGGATGGTCAGGAAATTCAAAGATTCAATGGTGAAAGAGATTATGATGATGTTTGTGATTTCTTGGACGACGCTTTAAAGTAGAATAGATAGTAAAGGGGGGCTTTGAATGAAGAAGTGTGATTTTATTGAAAACATCTTACAAAACCCGATCGTTTCGGGCAATTATCACCTTGAAAAATACAAACGCAATACAATTATCAGAACCCCCGGAACTTTGATTACACACGTCGGGATCGTTAAAAAGGGCTATCTTAAAGCTATTACTTATTCCAAATATGGCAAAGAGATGTGCAGTAGCTTGTTCAGTCCAGACAGTATTATTTTGGAGTATCTGTATCTATCGGGAGACATGTATTACACCTACAATTTAGCAAGCATCAGTGATTGTGAGATTTGTTGGATACCGATTGAAGTTTTTTCGAAAGTCGTTTTCGGCGATAAGAAATTTTCTCAGATCTATATTCAGCAACTCGCTAAACGAGGTTTGGAAAATCAGCGCTTAATTGCTTGTTTAGGTTACAAGACAGTTCGTGAGCGAATAGCTTATTGGATTTTGAGTGACGAATTGATTTCTACAGAAAGCGACACAGATCTGCGTGTTGAATTTCCAGTCTCACAGGAAGCTTTTTCAGAGATATTGCATGTTACTCGTTCAGCTTTGAATCAAGAGCTGCATAAGATGAATCAAGAAGGATTTTTCAAAATCAATCATAATGTTTTAAGCCATATCGATAAGGATAAATTGGTTTTAGAAATTTAAAAAAGAAGCCGCAGTGAATATTAAAATTCATTGCGACTTCTTTTAGCTTTTAATTCTTTGATTTTATTGAGTAGAACACGATTTTCGTAGTTGAAGATCAGCTTGGATGAGAAGTAGTTAAATAGTCCCACGACTAGCTGGTCGATTGCTTTGATGATCAAATTGTTCCATGGGAAAATTAAAACGGCAACGATCATGAAAACATCATCGAAAATCAGTGAGAAAATACGACTGATCAGAAAGTAAATGCCTTCGTTCAGCATTTTTTTGAAGTCACCGATCTCTGACTTAAAGACATATAACTTGGTAACGAAAAAGGAAAAGAAATTCGAAATGAGCCAAGCAATGGTATTAGCTAACCAGAGTGGGATGTGGAAATAGTTGTGTGAAAGATCAAAGATTCCAATATTGATAATCGATGCTAGGAATCCAAAGAAACAATAGACCCAGAAATTACGATACTTTTTGATGAAATTCATAACTAAAGATCCATTTCTTGAGCCTTTTGGTAGATTGATTCCGCAAACTTATCTAGATGGTCGATATCAACTTGTTCTGGGTCCAACTCTACTTTGACAGATTCAGCACCTTTAGTGGCACCGACCTTTTCAAAGGCTTGAGCGAATTCATCGACGGCACGACAAAAATCCTCGTAGAATGTATCACCAGAACCACAAACGCCATAGACTTTGTTTGATAAGTCTAAGTCTTGCATGTCCTCATAGAAGTCCAAAGCCTCATCAGGTACGATTCCTTGATCATATGTATAACTAGCTATCACACAAACATCTGTTGTTTCAAAGTCAGCAGCGTCAGTTTGAGAGACTTCACTCATCTCGACGTCGCAACCAAGGTCCTCAAATTTTTCCGTTAAAACGTATGCGATATCCTCGTCGTTACCGGTAATACTGGCATAGACGATTTTTACTTTTGTCATATTTAATTAACGCCTCATTCTTATATATCTTGGGATATTATAGCAAAAATTAATATTACCAGCTATCTAAATGAAAAACTAGGACAATGTTATAATGAGATTAATATTTTTTTGAAGGGACATGTTAAATCTTGATTACATTAAAATCTGCAAGAGAAATCGAAGGTATGAGAAAGTCTGGGGAACTGCTAGCTAATACTCATATCGGTTTACGTGACATCATCAAGCCGGGTATTTCTTCGATGGAAATTGAAAACTTTGCGAACGACTATATTATTTCACATGGTGGCCGTCCATCAGAAAAAGGTTTTGAAGGATACAAATATGCTACTTGTGTCTGTGTTAATGATGAAGTTGCTCACGGTATTCCTCGCAAAGGTCTCATTCTCAAGAGTGGGGACGTTGTTAAAGTAGATATGACCGTTAACTTGGATGGCTATGAAAGTGACTCTTGTTGGACTTACGCGGTTGGCGAGATCTCAGCTGAAGACCAAAAGCTGATGGACGTAACGAAGAAATCACTTTATCTCGGAATTGACCAAGCAGTTATTGGCAATCGTATCGGCGATATCGGTCATGCGATTCAACATTACGTTGAAGATGAAAACCACATGGGTGATGTCCGTGATCTAATTGGCCATGGAATTCAGCCAACAATGCACGAAGCTCCCAATGTTCCTCATTATGGTGAAGCTGGCAAAGGTTTAAGATTACGTGAAGGTATGACGATTACAATTGAACCTATGGTCAATCTGGGTACTTGGGAAATTAAAGATAAATTTGTCAAGGCTGATGGTTGGGAGTATTTCGTGTCGGCTGATGGAACTGATTCGGCTCAATACGAGCACACGATTGCGATTACCAAAGATGGTCCTAAGATTTTGACTTCTCAAGATCCTGAATACGATGCAAAATACTTACTTTAATCATTGGTGCAAATAATGGAAGAAAATAAACCAGCAGTGCCATTATTTAAGCAAAACATTGCTAAGCGTGAGAAATTGACCGGCTTTATCAAATATGTGACCCAAGCAGTGACAGACTCAAATTTACCGATGGCTTCAAAGACCATCACTTATTATATTTTGTTGTCGCTATTTCCAATGATAATTGTGGTGGGAAACTTGATACCACTTTTACACATGGACAAACCGACGGTCGTCAGTTACATCGAATTTATTTTGCCAGATGACTTGCATCACTATTTGATGCCGACGATCGTGAAGGTTTTGTCTAGTTCCAATAAGGGTATCTTGTCGGTTGGTATTGTCGTAGCACTTTGGGCAATTTCACGAGGCTTAAATATTGCGCAGATGACGATGAACGAAGCTTATGGATTGGATGTTAACAGTCTGTTTGTGGAAAAAACTTTTCTCAATTACATTATTCGTCGGGGGTTAGCTTTTGTGACGACGTTATTGTTGATCGTGGTTGGCGTTGCAGCAATTGTAACGTTTACATTTGGCCAACTTTTTTTGAATTGGCTAATTCCCTTGCTACGAGTGAATTCAAGGCTTTTAGAAGAATTTACACGTTGGAAATGGCCCTTTGCTATTGTTATAATGTTTTTGATCATGTTTGCTTTATTTTATTTTTTACCCAATATCCATCTGAAGTTTTATTACATTTTAACCGGAACCGTTATTACTAGTATCGGCGTTTTAGGTTTATCACAGTTGTTCTCATATTATTTAAAGTATTTTGGTTCAGCTTGGGATAATTACGGTGCTATCGGAGCGATTATTGTGTTTTTGCTCTGGGTGAATATGTCAGTGACTATCTTTTTATTTGGAAATGCCATCAACGTGGCTTTTGCACAAGCTATTGGCGGCCCTTATTTGAGGATAAGTACTGGTAGATTGACTAGTTATATGCAATCGCATGAAAAGGAGAAAAATTAATGAAAGTTAGAAAAGCAATTATTCCAGCAGCAGGATTAGGAACAAGATTTTTACCCGCAACGAAGGCTTTGGCTAAGGAAATGTTGCCAATCGTTGATAAGCCAACGATTCAATTTATTGTTGAGGAAGCTAAAGCTTCAGGCATCGAAGATATTTTGATCATCACTGGTAAAAATAAACGTTCGATCGAAGATCATTTCGATTCTGTTCCTGAGTTGGAACAAAACTTGGAGTCAAAGAACAAGACTGAACTTCTAAAAGTTGTTCAGGATACGACAAATCTTGGAGTTAACTTGTACTATAGCCGCCAAGCTCATCCAAACGGTTTAGGTGACGCTGTTGCTCAAGCTAGATCATTTATTGCTGATGAACCTTTCATCGTTATGTTAGGCGACGACTTGATGGAAGACAAAGTTCCTTTGACAAAGCAATTGATCGATGACTATGAGAAAACTCATGCTTCAACGATTGCTGTTATGAAAGTTCCTGAAAAAGACGTTTCAAAGTATGGTGTGATTGATCCAGAAGGCGAAAATGAACCAGGACTCTACAATGTTAAGCGTTTCGTTGAAAAGCCAAAGGTTGAGGACGCACCAAGTAATTTAGCTATTATTGGCCGTTACTTATTGACTCCTGAAATTTTTGATCTCTTAGCAACTCAAAAACCAGGTGCAGGTAACGAGATTCAACTGACTGATGCTATCGACCGTATGAACAAGACACAACGTGTCTTTGCTCACGAATTCAAAGGTCAAAGATATGATGTCGGAAATAAATTTGGTTATGTTAAGACAAATATTGAATATGGATTGACACATCCCGAAGTAAAGGATGGATTGAAACCATATATTCTTGAACTAGCTAAGAAAATTCAAGCTGAAGACAAATCAACTACTAGCAACAAGAAAGCTTCAAAATAATTAACCGAGTAAGAGACAGTCATTAATAACTCTGAAACCAAAGAGTTGTTGATGGCTGTTTTTATTGTTGAAAAAAATGGGCATTTCGTAATAAGCTTTTCGGTTGAGCAAGATCAAGAATTCCCAATTTTTCAAGCCATGCATGTTGGGAGCAGTTTTTAAGATAATCTCGTCGTCAATAGCTTCAAGATCGACGACCGGTAAAGTTTGGTCGGCTGTCTCAACGAAGATACGGTTATTTTTCTTAAAATCATTCAATAATAAGATTAAATCAATAGTACGCATAAGAAAATTCCACCACTTTTATTTGCTTTTATCGTCTAATTAAATTATCATAAAGGCTTAAGGATATTCTACCAAGTTTGAAGGGAAAAATTATGGATTCAATTGTAATTATAGATGCAAAAAGAACTGCTATCGGCAAATTTCGAGGTCAATTTGCTGATTTAACAGCAGTTGAATTGGGTAGCCAATTAGTAACCAAATTATTAAAGAATAATCGAATCGACCCCAAGATCATCGACCAATTTATTTTTGGGAATGTTTATCAAACTGGTATGGGTCAAAATACGGCACGTCAAATTGAATTAAACGTTGGTGGTCGAGTTGATGCTACTGCCATGACAATTAATCAAGTTTGCGGTTCAGGTATGAAAGCTATTTATGAAGCAATTTCCGCAATTAGAATGGGCAATGCGGAAATCGTAGTCGCTGGTGGCGTCGAAAGCATGTCCAATGCACCATTTTATGCCCCCCGGACTGGCAAGATGGAAGTTAGTCCCAAGCTTTCGGATACATTGTTCAATGATGGTTTAAATGATGCTTTCAATCATTTACCTATGGGGATGACAGCTGAGAATGTTGCCCGCAAGTATCACGTCACTCGCCAACAACAAGATGAATTTGCCTTTAATTCTCATCAAAAAGCTCATCAGGCAGAAAGTAAATTAGCTCAAGAAATTATTCCCATCGAAGTGAACGGCGAAGAAATTACGACTGATCAATCGATTCGTCCGACCACGACTTTGGAACAAATGGGACAATTGAGAACGGTCTTCGACAAAAAAGGTACAGTTACAGCTGGTAACTCATCACCGATCAATGATGGTGCTGCCGCAGTCATTCTGATGAAAGAAAGCCGAGCCAAAGAATTAGGCTTGAATTATCTAGCTCAAGTGACTGGTTATGTAGAAATCGGTATTGACCCAGATTACATGGGTTACGCTCCCTATTATGCAGTTAATAAATATTTCGACCGTTATCACGAAAATGTTTCAGATTTCGATCTCTTCGAAGTTAACGAAGCTTTTGCTTCACAAGCAGTCGCAGTAAGTCGTGATTTGAAACTGCCAGCTGAGAAATTAAATATTTACGGTGGGGCGATTGCCTTAGGTCATCCTTTAGGTGCCACAGGCGCTAGAATGATCGCTACTTTGATCAACTCACTACAGCAAGAAAAACAAACTACCGGCCTAGCTTCGCTTTGTATCGGTGGAGGCATGGGCATGGCAATGGGGATAAAATTGCTATGAAAATCTATCAATTGACCGATCAAGAACGGATCAAATTGTTACTTGATGGCGGTTATATAAATCAGGCTCAAGCTCAATTATTGCAGCAGCGCCAAGGTCTTACTGCAGATCTAGCGGACAGTCTCAGTGAAAATCAAATTGGAAGTTTTGGCTTGCCTTATGGTTTTGCGACTGACTTCTTGATCGACGGAACTGATTATCTGGTGCCAATGGTAATTGAAGAGCCATCAGTCATTGCTGCCGCTTCAAATGGTGCTAAGCGTATCAAAGCAAGTGGCGGCTTCAAAACGTTGCCTTCTAAACGTTTAGTTTATGGGCAGATTGTTTTAGAAAACTTGACTAAAGTTCAGCAACAACAATTATTAGATCTCAAATTAGAGATTAAAGACTTTGCTCAACAAGTTCATCCTAGCCTGATCAAACGTGGCGGTGGCGTCGTCTCGATTGTAGTCAATCAATTAGCTGAGTTCACGGAATTGGAACTGGAAATTGATACCGTCGATGCGATGGGAGCAAATATCGTCAATACGATTTTAGAAAAAACGGCTCACAAAGTGTCGGAATTGCTTAATGGCGATGTTTTGTGCAGTATTTTGTCGAATAGTGGAGCCGGTCAGATCATCAAAGTTCAAGCTAAAGTTGCGTTTGAACAATTGGCAACCAAAACGATGTCTGGAGCTGAGGTAGCTAGTAGGATAGCTAAACTATCAGACTTTGCCCAAAAGTCACTCAAACGAGCTGTTACGCACAATAAAGGCATTATGAATGGCGTGGATGCCGTACTCTTAGCAACTGGGAATGACTTTCGAGCTCAAGAAGCGGCTTGCCAGAGTTTTGCCTCCGATTCCGGAGTTTATCAACCTTTGAGTAAATGGGAGGTTGTTGACCAGCAATTGGTGGGTACCTTGGTGATGCCAATTGAGTTAGGGAGCGTTGGTGGTGCTATTAAAGCCTTGCCAATGGCACAGTTGAGTTTAGCGATTATGAAGATCAAGGATAGTCAACAGTTGCAATCAGTTGTTGGCGCTGTTGGTCTGGCCAATAATTTATCTGCCTTGAGGGCCTTAGTAACCACAGGAATCCAAGCTGGTCACATGGGCTTACAGAGTAAGTCACTAGCGTTATCAGCTGGAGCGGTTGGCAGTGAAATTGGTCAAGTAGCTGAAAAATTGAATCAGACTAAAAATTATACGTTAAAAAATGCAGAAGATATTTTAGAGGAGCTGAGAAATAAATAATGAATATTGGAATAGATAAGATCGGTTTTTATGTTCCTAAGGATTATATTGATATCGTTGAATTGGCTAAGGCTCGTGACGTTGATCCTAATAAATTTACGATTGGGATCGGTCAATCAAAGCAAGCTGTTCCTCAGCCTTATCAAGATGCCGTAACTATGGCCGCTAGTTCAGCCGATAGTATCTTAACGGACGCTGATAAAAAGGCTTTAGGTCTTTTGATCGTGGGTACAGAGAGTGGTGTCGATGAATCAAAGTCTACTGCTGCTTTTCTGATGGATCTCTTAGACTTGCCAGAAGATATTCGCGCTTTTGAAATCAAACAAGCTTGTTTTGGAGCAACTGCCGGTTTACAAGCAGCCTATGACTTTGTGAGTTTGAACCCTGGTAAAAAAGCCTTAGTAATTGCCAGTGATATTGCTAAATATGGAATCAAGACTCCTGGAGAAGTGACACAAGGGGCTGGGTCAGTGGCGATGTTGGTCAGTGAAGAACCACGTGTCTTGCGCCTTGATCACCAATCAGTTTATATGACGAGAAATGTCGGTGACTTCTGGCGTCCAACTTTTTCTAAAGTTGCTTTTGCACGAGGAAAGTTCTCCAATCAAGTGTATGTAGATTTCTTTACAACGCTTTGGGATAAATACCAGGCTAAGTACAATAAGACGGCGGATGACTTTTCAACGATGTTATTCCATATTCCTTACACGAAGATGGGTACCAAAGCCCTAAGAACTTTAGAAGGTAAAGTCTCAGAGGCAAAGTACGCTGAATTAAGTGATCATTATCAAGCTAGCATTAAATTCAGTCGAGATGTTGGTAACCTTTATACGGGTTCACTTTATTTGGGACTATTATCTTATTTAGTTAATGCCGCTTCCGCTAAGGAAAAAGTCTTATTGTTCAGTTATGGTTCTGGTGCCGTCGGCGAGATCTTTAGTGGCGAGATCCAATCTGGGTTTGAAAAAGTAATCGACAAACAGAAGATATTAAATTTACTTGAGCAACGAGAAAAATTAAGTATTGCTGACTACCAAAAAATGTATCAAATTGAATATACTGATGGTACAATCGTTGATCCAGAAGCAGTTACGGAGAAATTTTACTTGAGTGAAATTAAAGAGAACGAACGACTTTATCGAGTTAAAAAATAAGCATTGAAATCGCTTACACTTAATGTTATATTATAGATGTGGTAAGGATGAAATGTCAGGAACTGTAGCCCTAAAAGATTTAGATAAGAAAGTTTTATCGTTTCTAGGAGATGGTAGGATTAGTAAAACCCATAAATTGATAGGCATTACAGTTCAACGGCATTTTAGGAACTAGCGATAAAAGTTAACATAAGATCGACCTAATTAGTTAGTCGCACAAATCTCAATACATAATTCGCTAGGATCCTTTAGTTGAACATACTATAAGTTGTACACATTCATATTAGTAAGATATGTTTCAGGTAGTAAGATTCATTTAAGGTTTAGATTCATTTAACGTTGATGAAACTGCAGTAAATTTCATCTTACCACTTATATCTAACTAGGGACTCTCAATCATCGAGAGTCCTTTTTTAGTATTCAGATAGTATATAGTAAAACATTGTATCCGCTTTCGAAAGATGATATATTAAAGACGTGGTAAAGATGAAATGTCAGGAACTGTAGCCCTAAAAATATTTGCATATGAAAGTTTTATCGTTTTAGAGAATGGTAGAATCAGTAAAAACCAAAGGATTTAGAGTCTGTACAGTTTAAAGACATTTTGGGACTAGTGCCAAAAGTTAACATAAGATCGACCAAAAAAGTAGTCGCACACCCTCAACATATGTTGTGCTAGGCTCCATTAGCTAAACATATTACTAATCTTGGTAATATGCTTACGGTAGTAAGGTTCAGTTAATACTTAGATTCATTTAACGTTGATGAAACTACAGTGATTTCATCTTACCACTTAAGTTTTACCAGGAGAGTCCTCAAGTGTATGAGGGCTCTTTTTTTGTAGCAAAAAAGGATTGAATCCCCTCAGATTCAATCCTTTTTAATAGATAATTTTAGCCAATTACTTGAACAGTCACATTTTGGCGACCGAATTGTAAGGCTTGTGAATTTGGCATTGCGATATCCAATTGGTTAGGATTGCTGTAAGCAAACAAACCAGTATCATTAACTACACGGTCATATGTTTGACCATTGCTTGCAGTGATTCTTAAATGAGTTCCCTTAGGGAATTTTGATAAGTTAGCGGCCACGCCACTGTAACCCATGCTTGATCCAAGAACAGCAGGATCATAAGCAGTTGCTGACATTGTTAAAGTTTGTTTAACGTTGTCATTTGATAAGTATTGGCCGTTGACCCATTGGTTTCTACCAACATCATACCAAGTAGCACCATTGGCGTCAGTTTTACTTGCGTAAACGTGAACCATTGTACCACCAGTAATTGAATTACCATTAAAGTTACCATTTGGAGCGTCATATAGATTAACGCCACCATTGGCTTTAACGTACATATCTTTATCTAAAGAAACTGCTGGAGCTTGTGTAGTTACGTCATAGGCTGAAACCCATAGGTTAGTAGCAACTTGATAATATGTTGCACCTAAGACGTTAGCAATTTTGTTAGTCCGCCAACCAGATTTGCTTTGTAAACCAATTCCGGCAAGCTTCATATTTCCTTGGCTATCTGGAGTCGTGTAAAGTTGAGCTCCATTGGTATTTGAGACATAAATAACACTACTAGTATCTGACGTTGTAACTGATGCGGCGTCAACTGTTTGAGCTGGAATTACGAAACTATCTAAAGCAATTGAAGTAACGGCACATAGTGATGCAACAATTTTTTTGATCTTCATTATAAAATGATTCCCCCGAATTAAAAAACTCATAGATTTTATTAATTTTCTCAACGAGTGTAATCATATAACGTCTAGACCAGAATATGTTGAAAATAACCCAACTGTAAATTAGTTATAAAGTAACTGTAAAAAATATGTAATCGAATTGAAACGGAAATTTGTCAAAAAACAAAAAATTATTTATTGGAATATTTTTTGATACCTTCTAGCATATCATCAATATTATCGACCATCATGCCGTTCATCTTGATCAAACCGATAGTGTAATTGTTAATATAGGCGAAGGGGTTTTCACCGATATGCTTGACAGCTTCGAGTTTTTTAGGATTCTCAAAACCACTTTGGCGGAGGTCAGTATAGACTCCGATGATAGGAATTTCTTTACCAAAGGCTAATCCGATTTCTGAGGCTACACCATCATCCATTGTGTCACCATCGAGAATGGCAACAACTAAGTCAGAGGAGAACAATTCTTTGTTATCTTCTTGGGCGATCTTGATTGAATCGGCATAGTTCATTTTATCGTTGATATCACCATTTTCTTGGGGTAAATAAACTTCGATCGAACTATCCATTTTTCTAATTTTATCAACGACATATTCGTTGAACATCCGATCTGCTAAAGCAAATAAACCGTTGGCAAAATAAATTTTCATGTAAAAATCCCTCTTTCTATTAATATCTGCTAATATCTTATCATTCCTGCATTAGCAATACTAAGAAAACTTAAAGCATCAGATAAATATAATGATATATATCAGAAATCTATTGGCTTAGGAATGAGGTTTACCATAGAAAATGACTGATAAAATATTCCACTTTTGAATAATATTTTTTAATAATCTTGGATAACATTTTTTCCAGGAATAAATATATAATATTACTTGTAAGGTTTCAGAGATAATGTATCTCGGTTTATCAATTAGACGTTTTCAATAGAATACTCAACAATTCTGGGGGGACGGCGCTGATAGTGATTAAATCGACCACTTGAAAAACTGAGGATTTGAGGGCATTGTCGTGAATCTTACTACCTCATAGCCAGTTATAACACGATTCTTCCAGCTTACCCTTCTTTAGGATAATTTATGAGTGTTATAACTAATTTTCCCAATAATATGACGAAACACAAAAAAAGCTTAACTTCCCCGGTTAAGCTTTTTTATTTTGCTAAAATTTTCAATTATTACTCAACGACTTGAATCCAGCCCTCTGGAGCCTCAACGGTACCAAATTGAATTCCAGTTAAGGTATCGTAGAGCTTCTTGGTTATTGGACCAACTTCCGTTTCACTATAGAAGACGTGTAAGTTGCCGTTATGTTCCAAACCACCGATAGGTGAGATAACTGCAGCAGTACCACAGGCGCCGGCTTCTTTAAATTGATCCAATTGGTCGATATAAACGTCGCCTTCTTTAGCTTTGAGTCCTAAGCGATGTTCTGCTAGCCAGAGCAAGGAATACTTGGTGATACTTGGTAGGATAGAAGGTGACTTAGGTGTCAAGAAGGTGTCATCCTTAGTAATTCCAAAGAAGTTAGCGGAACCAACTTCTTCAATCTTCTTATGTTCGATAGGATCAAGGTAAACACAATCTGCGAAGCCTTGTTCGTGAGCTTTGGCCCCAGGATATAAACTGGCAGCATAGTTACCGCCAACTTTACTTTGACCAGTTCCTTTATGCGCTGCACGGTCATATTGAGAAGTGGTGAAGTTAACAGGAGTTAAGCCACCTTTAAAGTAATTACCAACCGGCATGGCAAAAATCGTAAAGATATATTCTGGTGCAGCGTGGACACCAATTTGTTCACCTGTTCCGATAATCAAAGGACGGAGGTATAAAGTTGCTCCGGAACCATATGGAGGAACAAAATCAGCATTAGCCTTGACTACTTCTTTGACAGCTTCGACAAACTTGTCTTCTGGGAAAACGGGCATCAATAATCTTTCACATGATTCTTTCATACGCTTGGCGTTACGGTCGGGACGGAACAATTGAATTTGACCTTGGGGATTACGGTAAGCTTTCATACCTTCAAAAGCTGCTTGACCATAATGCAAAACTGGTGAAGCCTCACTAATATGTAGCGTACTGTCTTCAGTCAGTCCGGCATCTTGCCACTGGCCGTCTTTCCAATGAGCTAGAAAACGATATGGTAAGTCCATGTAGTTGAAACCGAGATTGTTCCAATCGATTGTACTAGGGTCTGCTTTAGTCATATAAATATCTCCTTGGTTAAATTATTTTTAATAAGATAAGAAAACTTATTATTATTAAATTTATCTTAGTAGTCGCTCGACCAACTGTCAATGTCAAAAACTGATTAATAATTAAAAAATACTACTTGAAAATTTAAAGAGTTTTTCTTAGGGTAATTGACATTCAATCGTTACAATAGGTAGTAAAAGTGTAGGAGGGCAGCGGGATGCAAAAGAAAAAATTGAGTCTCTCGATTCTTTTAATAATTCTTTTAACCTTTGGGGGATTAGTCGCTTGCAGTAAGAATAATCAAGCTGTGGATTCCAGCAAGTACGTCCAGACTAATACACCAACACTCTTTTTCCATGGATTTGGCAGCAGTGTCAATGCAGAAACTCAAATGACCAATGCGGCCAAAGAGGCAGGCGTCACGAATAGAATCGTTCGAGTAAATGTCTCAGATAATGGCTACGCTAAGATGATTGGTTCAATTCCTAAGAGTGCCAAGAATCCAATCGTCGAAGTCAATTTTGACAACAATAAAATGGGTAATTCCTATAAAGCCAGTCAGTGGGTCAAGAATGTCATCACTTTGCTTCAAAAAGAGTATAAATTTGACAGCGTTAATTTCGTAGCACACTCAATGGGCAATATGGCGGTCAATTATTACATTATGGAGAATGCTGGGAAAAAAGGTACTCCTAAAATTAATAAAGTCGTCGATATCGCTGGTCACTTCAATGGTATCTTGGGCATGGGCGACAAGCCTAACCAGGTAAAGTTAGCTAGCGATGGCAAACCAGATAAAATGAATAAGTCTTATCAAGAACTTCTTCCTTTACGAGAAATTTATCCAACCAATACCGAAGTGTTGAATATTTTTGGTGATATTGAAGATGGGACTCATTCAGATGGCCGCGTCAGCAATTCCTCGTCACAGTCACTGAGATATTTGGTGGCCAACCGGGCTAAGTCATATCAAGAAAAGAAGATCAAAGGGAAGATGGGACAACATAGTCAATTACATGAGAATAAACAAGTTGATAAGTTGTTCATTAATTTTCTTTGGAAAAAGTGAACTTAGTATCATACATTAATATCCAACAGAGGCTGTGACAAAACAGTCTTGAAATTGAAAATACTCGATGTGAAATTGTAAAAATTCCCCATCGAGTATTTTTTTGAGACTTATGTCAAAACCCTTTTGATTGATTAAAATTTTAATGTTGAACAAAAGGATACCAACCGGCTAAAGCAAAGCCGATCAGGGCGGTGACTAGGCAAAAGACCACCACGATCCAAATTAAATTCTTATTAAGTCTCTGTTGATTTTTGCGTGCAAAGGCAATCTCAACTAGTCCGATAAAGACCAGAGCCACAATTATTTTGACGATTAACAAAGTGGGTTCGACTGACCAAGCACGAATAGCCAATTTTATTCCCGTAATGATGATCACTAAATAACCGATACGTGTAATCATTTCGTAAATTTTTGTATGCGAATTGGTGAATAAGGCTAACAAAATCATCAATGCCATAATCACCCAAGTTAATAAATGAGTCCATAACCAAATCATAATCTTCCTCCTAAAGCTCAATCATAACATTTAGATAGTGCTTTGACGAAAGACTAATTTGGTAGCTAATTCCATTCTTTTAGCGACATGGCGGGGATTATTCAACAGGTCTTGCATCAAATCGACCGCAGCCGCACCCATTTGTTCAGTCGCTACATCGACGGAACTCAATTCTGGGTTAACGTAACTGGCTAAAGCGGTGTTATTGAAACTGAAGAGACTGACTTGTTGAGGAATCTTGATATTAGCTTCTTGGAGAGCCTTTAAAGCTCCAGCAGCCATCAGATCATTTGAGATAAAGAAAGCTTGAGGCAGAGCTTTTTGAGCGGTTAGGGCTAATTTCATTTGTTGATAACCAGAATCTTTCGTGAAGTCGCCTTTGAAACATAGATCGGGGTCGAACAGCTGGTGCTCTGTCATCGTTTCCTTAAAACTTTGATAACGAAAATCAGGAATAACCCGCAAGTCATCAGTCGATTTCTCTTCACCATAAATGAGGCCGATACTTTTTAAGTTATGTTCGATAAAGTAGTCTATGACTTGTCTTAGGCCATACTTAAAATCAGTGACGATCGTATCGAAACCTTGAGGAAATTGGTCATCATCAATGAAAACGAGATTGTGGCTGATTGAAGTCATCTGATCAACTTGCGAACGACTGTATTTTCCGACTGCAATAATGCCATCGATATCGGCTGGAATCTGGTCTAATTCATTGTGAAAAATGCGACTGATCTCAAAACCGTAAGTCGGTGCTTGTTGTTCAATACCTTCACGAACAGTCATGTAATAGAGATCGTCTTGTTCTTTGGACTCAGAATACCATTGCACCAAGGCAATATGTTTGAGAAAACGGGCATTGTGGCGACTGGCCTTTTGGTAATTCATTTCCGTGGCGATCCGTAAAATATTGGCTCTTGTTTGGTCAGTAACTGATAAGGTCAAATCGTTGTTGAGTACTCGAGAAACTGTTGCGGGTGAGACTTGAGCTTTTTGAGCAATATCACGTAAAGTTGCCATTATTCTAAACTCCTAATAAATTTATCAAAGGCAGTTTGTCCGGATTGATCCCATTTGAAAACCCCAGCATCTTCTAAAACCCGAGCAAAGACTAAACCAGTTTCTTTTCTGACTAATTGAGAAACATTTTCAGCCGTAAAGTGGTATTTTTTAGCCAATTGATCAGCCCAAGTTTGATGATAATCAGCCATTTGATTAGGTTCATTCAATAAATATAGTTCGACTTGATGCAACTCGTTTTTCAGACGAGCTGGCAAAATTGCCCGGCCCATAACTTCAATCAAACCAATATTTTCTTTTTTAATATGCTGAACATCTTGATGGGGATGAAAAATACCATCAGGGTATTGTGCAGATGTTTGATTGTCACGCAAAACGATATCGAGCACATATTGGTCATTAACTCGATAAGCAATTGGTGTGACCGTGTGATGACGTGTTTCGTTAGAGTAAGCCTTGATCTGAACTGTTTCGTCGGAATAATTCATCCAATTTTCGTGAATCAAGTTGGCTGCTTTGACTAGTTGTTCTGGACTCTGGCTCGTTAGGCGAATAGTCGACATTGGCCACTTAACGATTCCCGCTTTGACTTGATCGACTGGTAAACTGATTTCTCGATCGATTGGGGCTTTCATCATTGGAAAGACATGCCGGCCACCTTGATAATGGTCGTGGCTAAGCATTGAGCCGCCCACAATTGGTAAATCGGCATTACTCCCGACAAAATATTGAGGGAAAATTCTGATGATTTCCAACAAATTGTTAAAAGTATGTTGATTGATGATCATTGGTTGGTGTTTTTGATTGAGGAAAATAGCGTGTTCCTTAAAGTAGGCATAAGGCGAATATTGAAAGCCCCAAGTCTGACCACCCAATAAGAAACGGATGACCCGATGATTGCTTCGAGCAGGGTAACCAAGGCGTCCCAAGTAGCCTTCGTTTTCAAGACAAAGTTGGCATTTAGGATAGCCAGTTTGAGCTTGACGACCGGCAGCAGCAATTGCTTTAGGATCTTTTTCAGGCTTAGAAAGGTTGATCGTTATTTCTAAATCGCCATAATCAGTGGTGACAGGAAAAGAGATATTTTTAGCAATTGCTTTGGTCTTGATATAATCGTTATCTTGACTCAAATGGTAGAAATAATTAGTTGCCGCTTCAGGACTATTTTGATAAAGATTCCAAAATTCTTGATTAACCTTTGAGGGCCGTGGAGTCAAAAAGTCCATCAATTGATCGTTGAGGATCTCTTGAGAAGTGACACTACCGTCAATTTTTTTATTTGTAATGGCAGTATCAATCAAGGCTTGTTTTAAGTCTGGGTTAGTCTGATGATTATCGTCGCCAACTAGGGCACAGATTCGATTATAAAGATAGATGCGGTCCAACGCTTGATAATCGTTGTCCGCAGTAATAATTTGTTCCACAAAATCGTCTACGCAAGACATTATTCTTCCACCTCGGTAAGAGCAATTTCTTTAGGTCCGTCCGCAATTTCAGCAATATAGAAGTCAGCTGCATAGCCAATTTTATCTTGATAAATTTGACCGACATTTTGTTTGAAGTCATCGAGTTGATCTTTTTGAACAAAAGCAATCGCACAGCCACCGAAACCAGCGCCAACCATCCGAGCTCCCAGAACTCCAGGCTGTTGCCAAGCTGCTTCAACTAAAGTATCCAGTTCAATTCCGGTAACTTCATAGTCATAGTGTAAGGAAATATGTGAGGCGTTGACTAGTTTGCCAAATTCAACCAGATTATTGTCCTTTAAATATTTGATAGCTTTTAGAGTCCGTTGATTTTCAAAGACAGCGTGACGAGCCCGACGCAACAAAATATCATCGTTGATCAAATATGAGTTGCGGTCGAATTCGTCGATCGAAAGGTCGCCAAGAGAATTGATATTTAATTTAGTTTGTAGACGAGCTAAAGCTTGTTCACATTCGCTACGGCGTTCGTTATATTTAGAGTCGGTCAAAGCTCTTTGCTTGTTGGTATTCATGATGACGATCACGTGATCCCCTAACTCAACTGGGGCATAGTGATATTCCATTGTATTAGTATCTAGTAAGATGGCTTGATTTTTTTTACCCATACCAACCGCAAATTCATCCATGATACCAGTATTGACACCGATATATTGATTTTCGTTTTGTTGGCCCATTTTGACGAGATTTAATTGGTCGATGCCTAAATTAAAGACATCGTTTGCAATGTTACCCATCAATAGTTCAATTGAAGCTGAAGATGATAACCCAGCACCGTCAGGTAAATTACCATAAATATAGAGATTGAAGCCGTGAGTCAATTCAAAGCCAGCTTTTTGTAATAAGTAAAGCATCCCTTTAGGATAGTTAGCCCAATCGTCTTCTTTTTTAAAACTCAAATCACTCAAAGAGACACTGATCACACCAGTATCAGGTAAATTCTTGGAATAAAGTTTTACTAATTGATCATTGCGAGCTCCATAAGCTGCATAAGTTCCTAAACTGATAGCACAAGGGAAAACATTGCCACCGTTATAATCAGTATGTTCACCGATCAAATTGATCCTTCCTGGTGAGAAGAAAAGTTTTTCGCAAGCTTCTCCAAAAGTTTCTTGATAGCCAGATAGAAGTTGTTTTTTATCCATAATTTCACTCCACTTTTACTAAATATTTACTTAACAAAAATGATAGCGCTTTCTAATGTGAAAAACAAGGCCTATAGATTTAATAATTTCAATAAAATGTTATTATTATAAGCATGAGCGACCACAATGTGGTATGAAGAGGAGAGATCGATGAAGACAGCAGTAGTTACTGATACGGCATCTTATTTAACACCAGAACAAATCGAGAAATATAATATTACTGTTTTACCAATTACCGTTATTTTAGGAGACAAGCAGTACAAAGAGACCGAAGAGTTATCTGATACCAAGTTCTTCGACTATTTGCGGACCGAACCGGAGTTACCAACTACCGCACAGGTTTCGATGGGACAAATTCAAGAGGCGTATGATCGTTTAGTTGCCCAAGGTTACGAAGCTATTATCTCGATTCATTTATCTTTAGGAATCACTTCGTTTATGGATAATTTGCGGATGTTTGTAAAAGACTATGATAAGGCTAAGATCTATCCATTTGATTCAATGGCAGCTAGTGCAGCTGAAGCAGATTTAGTTATGCTGGCCGGATCGATGGCTCAAAAGGGCCTTGATCCCGATGAGATCGTAGAGAAGTTAAAAGTTCAACGTGATTCGACTCAAGTTTATTTTGCAGTCGATGATTTAAAGCATTTGTCCCGGACAGGGCGTTTGAGCAATCGTTCAGCAGTTATTGGCAGTCTACTAGATGTTAAGCCATTATTGACTTTTGAAGATGGTAAAATTTATGCGATTGCTAAAGAGAGAACCATGCATCGAGCATTTCACAAAATTCAACTTGAAATTCAAAAATATACAGACGTACACCCAGATTGGCCAGTTCATATCACGATCGTGGACTCAAATAATCGTGAGATGCTTGAAAAATGGGCCACTGATTTTCAAACAGCATTTCCAAAAGCACGGGTTTCTACGAGTCATTTAGGACCAGCTATCAGTGTTCATACTGGAGAAAAGACGTTGGGTGTCGTTTGGGATAGGGATTTAATCAATGAAAACTAGAATTATGATTTATGTCGACGATGTTGATATGAGTGTGGCATTTTGGACCGATGAGTTTAACGCCACGGTGGTTGCACGCCAAACATTGAATGGTGGTTATCAAAATGTCATCGTTGGGATTTCGTCAGAAGTAGAACTGTCGATTTTTCCACGGGACTATATTAGAATCTATTCGCCAGAAGTTTCGGAAAATGTTCCTTCATTGATGTTTTTCTCAAGTGATTTTGACCGCTTACACGACGAAATTTTAAGTGCGGGTGAAATTACTGAAGTTAATGGTGTTTTGACCTTTAATTTTCAAGATCCAGAGGGCAATTATTTCGTCCTCGCTAAAGCAGCTGAGTAAAGGTATCTTGTTGTTAGATTGAGACTTGATTTTGAGTAATTTAAAAAATTTTGACCATATTAAAAGCCCCTTAGTTTGTTTGTATCCAGACTAAGGGGCTTATTTGGTTGGCTAGTTTTCTTCGTATAAAAATACTTCTTCAATGGTTCTGTGGAAAACTTTTGCTAGCTTGAAGCTCAGTTCAAGTGTTGGCTGCGAGCGACTATTTTCGATCGATACAATTGTTTGGCGCGAGACGTGAACTAATTGTGCTAGCTGTTGTTGCGAATAGTGATACTCAGCTCGTAGTTCTTTGACACGATTTTTGATCATCTTGAATACCTGATTTCTATCTTGTCTATGGTTTTAAGTGTAAAGCCAACCTGACTAAATATCAAAGAATTGACAGAGCTAAATATTTTTAGCTTTCATAAATTAATTTCTTAAAAAAACAAATTCAAAATAGTTTTAGATAATAAAATTTTAAATAAAAAACTCAAATTTTCGATTGATTATTTCAAGTATTATGACTTGACGATAATAAACTTCTTTGTTAATTTTAAGTCATAGCTATATAACTGACGGATGTAGAATTGACTACAAGGGAATATAGCCTGAAATCGTCGACCGTCTGGGCACCTCAATTAGCGAGGTGCCTTTTTTGTATCGTAAATAAAGGAGCTAACATGTATCGAATCAAGATAAATAATATGAAATTCCATTCCCACATTGGAGTTTATGCCGCTGAAAAACAATTGGGACAAAACCTGGAAATTGATTTGTCAGTTGAATTAAAAGAAGTTCCTTTAGATGATGACCTCAATAATACGCTCAGTTACGGGCAGTTTTATCTGACGGTCGAAAAAGTCGTTCAAGCAAGCCGAGTTGACTTGATTGAAACGTTAGTTCAAACAATCATTGCGCAGATAAAGGCTTTAGACCAAAGTAAGATTACCAAGGTAAAAGTCAAGCTTCGTAAGTTGGCAGTGCCAATCGATGGGATTTTTGACAGTGTAGAAGTTGAGATGGAGGGATAGTGATGCATGAAGTCTATTTAAGTTTAGGCAGTAATTTGGCCGATCGGGTAGGTAATTTAGAAGCAGCAATTTCACTGCTGAAAGATGATATAAAGATTGAGATTACAGCCATTTCGTCAGTTTATGAGACTTCACCTGTCGGCGGGATTGAGCAGAATAATTTTTTGAATCTGGTTATCGGTTTACAAACGACCTATTCTGCGACGGAATTATTGCAATTGATCCACCGAATCGAACAAAAATTACATCGAAAGCGAGTTATTCATTGGGGTCCACGGACTATCGACCTCGATATTTTATATTTTGATCAAGTAAAAATTGCAAGTAAGCAATTGACGGTTCCTCATCGAGAAATTGGTCAACGGTTGTTTGTCTTAATACCAATGCTAGAGATATCTCCGGCCAATTTTTATCAGCATGATTATTTGGTCAAACAAACCCGAAAATTGCTTCACACCGATCAAGAAATAACTAAAAAGGAAGATATGATAATTGGAAAGTGATATCGAGACTTCAGTAAAAAACATCATTAAAGCAACCGGCGATGACCCTGAGCGTGAAGGACTGTTAGAAACCCCAGCTCGAGTAGCTAAGATGTATCGTGAAATTTTAACTTATCAAGGCCAAAGCCAATTTACGGACTATAAGATTTTTAATACTGAGAAAACTAGTAATTCACAAATGATTTTGATCAAAGATATACCTTTTTATTCTATGTGTGAACATCACATGTTGCCATTCTTTGGTACAGCCAATGTCGCCTACATTCCCCAAAATGGACGCATTATTGGACTTAGCAAGATTCCTCGACTGATCGATTTTGTTTCCAAAAGATTGAGTGTTCAAGAAAACATTACTCGAGATACCGCTATTATTTTAGAAGAGATTCTTGATCCATTGGGGGTGGCTGTCGTCGTTGATGCACGTCACATGTGTGTTGAAATGCGCGGGGTTAAAAAGAATCACGCCGTGACCAGAACTTCCTTTTATCGGGGTATCTTTGATGATGACAGTACGAAAAGATTTGAGTTTTTACAAACTCTATAAGATAGGTGGAAATTATTTTGGAGCAGCAAGTCTTACATTGGGTGGGAAAGCGATTTGATTTTGATTTAACTGATGAACCCATTATTTATTCAATCATCAACTGCACCCCGGATTCTTTTTTTGACGGCAATAAGTATCCTGACTTAGCCGCAGTTTTGACACAGGTGTCGCAAGATTTAGCCAATGGTGCTCAAGTAATTGAGATCGGCGGCAAATCTACCAGACCGAATTTTCAAGAAATCGGTGCAACTGAAGAATTGCGACGGATTTCTCCGATCCTCAAAGCTGTTAAACAAGAGTTTCCACAAGCAATCGTAGCTGTTGATACGACTGACTCGGTGGTAATGAGAACAGTCTTATCCAAATTCAAAGTCGATATTATTAATGATATCAAGGGCTTTGAAACGACTGAGAAGTTAAGTATCATTGAACAATTTCAACCAAGCGTCGTGGTGATGAATAATGGCCGGGATACAACCAATTTGTTGGAAGATCAAATGGCTTTTTTCAAGCAAAAACAAACTCAATTACTGCAAGCTGGCTTAACAACTGCACAAATCGCAATCGACCCTGGAGTTGGCTTTTCGACTAGCCATCAAGTAAAAGAGAACCTTTTACGAGTAGAAATGACCAAGAAGTTAGCCAAACTTAATATGCCAGTGATGATTGCCATTTCTCAAAAGGGCTTTCTCAGTAAACTCTTTCAAGTCGCTGAAAAAGAACGGCTCATACCGACTCTCATCTTAGAATGTTTGATGATTCAAGACGGAGGGCGAATTTTACGGGTCCACAATTCACGGGAAACGAAATTATTATTAGACATTATGAAGTGTTACAAAATTTAGTTTGGAGAAGATCAATGGAACAATTAGTTAATGATTTACTGACCGAAACGGATAGTTTGGCTGAGACCGATCGCATAAAAAAAATCAAATCATCATTACGATTTTGGCAGCCTAAACTGTTACGATCGAATAATAATTTGATTCATCTTTCAGCAAGTTGTGTTATTAAACATAACCAAAAAGTTTTGTTTGTCGAACATCCTTATTTGAAAAAATCCTTGTTACCGGCAGGACATGTTGAGCCATTCGAAACGCCGTTGCAAACTGTTCTTCGTGAATTGACAGAAGAAACGGGTTATAACATCAAAGACATATCAAAGATAGAATTGGTGGATGTAAACTTGATTCGTATTCCAGCTAATCCGAAAAAACAACAACCAGTCCATGAGCATATTGACTTTCGTTATCAGATTGAGGGGACGTTGATACGAGAAACTCCAGGCGAACTGCCTAATTTTTGGCTTGAAAAGTCAAATGCTCCGGAAGAGTTTTGGAAGTACTTTTAAAGTTTAACGTCTGATTAACTTGACCACAGTTTCAACGTGTGGCGTTTGAGGGAACATATCAACTGGTTGGAGATAAACGACCCGGTATTCCTTAGTCAAAGTCACCAAATCTTTGGCCAACGTTGAAGGATTACATGAGACGTAAACCAGCTTATTAACAGGATGGCGGTTCAAAGCGGTTAAAAGTTTACCATCTAAGCCAGTTCGAGGCGGATCAACGACGATGGCATTGATATTTTTACCATCATTGAGCAATTGAGGATAGATTTCATCAGTTGAACCAACAAAGTAATCCG
The DNA here is from genome assembly GCF_043951805.1 of Companilactobacillus sp. FL22-1. Lineage (NCBI taxonomy): Bacteria > Bacillati > Bacillota > Bacilli > Lactobacillales > Lactobacillaceae > Companilactobacillus > Companilactobacillus sp. FL22-1. The sequence continues at coordinate 156,802 of NZ_JBINJY010000005.1, read as the reverse complement.
CATTTTCAACCTGATTCAACTTGGCATTTTCCTTAGCATCTTCAATAGCTTCGGGGATGATTTCAATTCCATAAATTTGCTTCACTTTGTCAGCCATGATGATACCAATCGTTCCAACTCCACAGTAAGCATCCAGTAAAACATCAGAGGCATTGGGTTCCAAAGCTTTTGTAACTAAGTCGTACAATTTATCAGTTTGTAGAGAATTCAGTTGTAAGAAAGCCCGTGGTGAAAAGTTGAAAATGTAGCCATTGATATCTTCTTGAAGATATTTTTCACCCCACAAAAGCTTTGTTGTCTCGCCCCAAACACCGGCTTTGTCTTCTTTGTTGATATTTTGAGAGATAGAGCTTACTTCTGGGATCTGTGCTTGAATCCGTTCCAGTAATTGGCGCTGTTTGATGAATTTTGGTGAGCGGGTGATAAAGGTGACTTGTAATTGATTGAATTCCACAGACTCGCGAATAACGATCATGCTCAAGATACCTGATTTAGTCTCAGGATTGAAAACAGGGATTTCTAAGTCTTTGATCAATTGGACGATTTTTCGCATAGCTTGCATCGTCAAATCCATTTGTGTGGGCATTTCTGTCAAGTTAACTAATTCTTGAGTACCAGTTTTGTACAGTCCACAGCGAATTTCACCATCGATTTCTTGAATTGGAAATTGAGCCTTATTCCGATATTTTTCTTGTTGAACCGAGCCAACCGTCGGCTTAATTAAATATTTATCGAAAGCATAAGGCTTATATTTAGCCAAAGATTCTCGTAAAATGTCAGCTTTGAAGTTCAGCTGATCCTCGTATTTAATGTGAGCGAATTCTAAGCCCCCAACCTCATTAGCCAATTTAGGTGTTTCTGGATTGCGATAAGGACTAGCTTTTCTGATTTTGTGAATGCGACCGTTCAAAAACCTGTCGTGGACATCAGTAATTTCACAGACAATCACATCTTCTGGAACTGCTTGAGGGACGAAGACAATCACATGTTTGAAAAAGCCAATTCCCTCACCATTGATACCGATTCGTTTAATTGTCAGTGGAAAACGGTCACCGACTTTTAGTTCTTGCGTAATATTATTTGTAGTCATAAATTTTTCCTTTGAATGTTTTTGCGATAAACTCATATTAGAGTATAACATGGTGAGGTAATCTATATTGGCAAAAGTAACGAAAATCCAAGCTCAGAAACGTAAGGGACGTTATAACGTTTATCTTGATGGTAAATATGCGTTTCCAGTTGCTGAGGCGACTTTGATTGAATTCAGATTGATGAACGATGTCGAATTAACTGACCAACAAATCAAAGAAATCAAAGACCACGAGAACGTCAACAAAGCTTATGGCGATGCCGTCAATTATTTAAGCTATCAACTTCGGACCAAAAAAGAAATCAAAGAATACTTATATAAGAAAGAATATCATCGTGATGCAGTTGACGAGGTAATTGCACGCCTAGAAGATTTGCATTATTTAGATGACGCAAGTTACGCAACTAGTTTCATCAACACTCAATTACGAACAACGGCTAATGGGCCCAAAATCATTGAGCAAAAATTACATCAAAAAGGCGTCCCCGAAAACATCATTCAAGACAAGATCTTTGAGATCAATCCTGATACCTTATTAGAAAATGCGACCGACTTTGCCATGAAACAAGCCCGAAAACAAAAAAGAGCTTCATTCAAACAAATGCTGACGAAAATTCGCCAGAGCCTTTATCAAAAGGGCTTTGATAATGAAACGATAGAGGCAGCAATCAAGAGCTTGGATTTGGAGCCAGATGAGGACGAAGAATTGGCCAAGTTACGCAAGTTAGTCGAAAAAGTTCAGCATCGTTATGATACACCAGCCAAATTGATTAATTATTTAATGACCAAAGGTTATCATTTTGATGAAATCAAAAAGGTTCTTAGTTCTTCGGAAAAATAAAGAATTTAATTGTTGATTGGTTGGTGGGTGGTTCACTGCCGGCTTACGTTCTGCTCTGAGGGGTCTGGAACGCCATGGGCATCGCTTTGAACCAATTGAAGTTCGCAATTGTTTCAAAGTCGAGCCTTGTTCTAAGTGCGCTTCGCCCACTAAGAACAATTTCATGGCTGAGACCCCTCAGAGCTCTCACTACAGCCTGGGGTGTTAAAACATGTTTGGATATCCCTCAAGGGAACAAGTTCAAGAGCAAAATATAAAGGTCAAAAACTTAAAAGCCTAAAAGCAAAATGAACTGATGATTTTAAATGGTTTGGTGGATGGTTCACTGCCGGCTTGCGTTCGGCTCTGAGGGGTCTGGAACGCCATGGGCATCGCTTTGAACCAATTGAAGTTCGCAATTGTTTCAAAGTCGAGCCTTGTTCTAAGTGCGCTTCGCCCACTAAGAACAATTTCATGGCTGAGACCCCTCAGAGCTCTCACTACAGCCTAGAGGATTAAAACATGTTTGGTTAACCCTCAAGTGAACAAGTTCAAGAGATAAAGCAAGTTTAAAGGCTAAAGATTAGAGTCAAAAACTTAAATCCTAAAAGATAAAATTAGCTGGTGCCTTAAAATGAATTAATACCTTTGATAGAAATTAAATAATGTATTGAGTTGATATAAAAATAAGTCAATTCAATACATTTTTTTGTCTTGCCCTTTATCTTTTGCCCTTAAGCACCAAGGCTTTCCAGCTTCCACTCCTACCAAGCACAGTCAAAAATGTAGAGTCCTCATATATATCATTAACAAAAAAATATGCAGAGGCCCTAGTCAGGAGCGGAAGTTCTGGGGGATATCAGTGGTGAAATTTTACTTAATTGGCGAACCATGCCAATTTAGTAAAAGGTCGAGCTTGAAGACAAGCGGTTTTCTTGGCTCCAAGTCGGCCCACCACGTTCCATATCCCCCAGAACTGGAGCGGATGACGGCAGTGAACCAAAACCACCGCCTCCACACCATCCCCACAAAAATTTTAAAACTAAATAAACCTCAAGATAGCTTTTATTAGTTTCACAGCTCTGTTATAATTTTTTTGGATAAGAATTAGGTATTAGAGAAAGCTGGTATGTTATGCAGATTCCTAAAGAAGGGGATTACGTAGCAATCCAGAGTTATAAGCATGATGGTCATTTACATCGTACTTGGCGTGAAACAATGGTGCTAAAGACAAGTGAGAACGAAATTATTGGTTGTAATGAGAATACTCTTGTCACTGAAGCCGATGGGCGTCGTTGGGTAACTCGAGAACCCGCTTTAGTCTACTTTCATAAGAAATATTGGTTCAATATCGTGGCTATGATAAGAGACAGCGGGGTTTCGTATTACTGCAATTTGGCGACACCATTTGCTTTGGACAAAGAGGCCATCAAATATATTGATTACGATTTAGATGTTAAGGTTTTCCCTGATGGGGAGAAGCGCTTGCTGGATGTGGATGAATACGCTGCACACAGTAAATTGTGGAATTATCCACCAGAAATAGACACAATTTTACATTATAATGTCGACGTTTTAATTGATTGGATCGATAAGGGTAAAGGGCCGTTTTCACAGGCTTATATTGATCTTTGGATGCAAAGATATAAGGAACTGTCACACCATTAGGATTGCTATATCCTAGAAGGCTGCCGCAAAGGTGGTCTTTTTTTTATTTATATTTTCACGAAATTATTAGTATACTAAAAATGTTTTAAAGTAATTAAATTTTCTATAGAAATAATTTCTTGGAAAAGTCGCTTGTTATACTAATAGGTAGACTTTAATAAAGGGGAATTATTGTGATTATTGATAATTTATTGTCTAACCTGCTACTCGTGGTTGCCTTGATGATGGCGTGCGACACGCGCATGAAGTCAAAAGACAAGGGCTTTGTGCCTTATCTGGCAATTACCTTAGCATTCGTCATTAAATTGGCCACTCAACCATGGTCGGCATTGGGGTATAACATTTGGTTAGTTTTGTTTTTAGTGATTTTGATTCAGAGCAATGCGGTGGTTCAAAATATGGTAATCAGTTTTCGAGCTGAATTAGGTTTTGGACCGTTTCTATTTGTAATTTTTGTCGGACTAGTAGGATTTAGTATCTTGTCTGAAATGGTGCGTTTGCTGTTACCATTGGCAATTATTATCTTGTTATTTTTCTTGATCAGCACCAAAAAATCCAGTCAACGTTAAATTGTTGGCTGGATTTTTTTAGTTACTTAGTGATCGTACTATCATCAAAAGTTATTCCTGAAAGGAAATCTCTAATTCTAGTGGTTGGATGATTGAAAAATTCATCTGGTGTGCCTTCAAAGAGGATCTCTCCGTCTTCCACAAAGACAATTTTATCGGCAACTGATCGTGCAAATTGCATATTGTGGGTAACGATGATCATCGACTGGTCCATCTTACTTAATTCTTCCAGAATTAACAAGACTTGCGTTTCTAGCTCAGGATCGAGGGCACTAGTTGGTTCGTCTAATAAAATATATTCAGGGTCCATTGCCAAAGCTCGACAGATGGAGATCCGCTGTTGTTGTCCACCGGATAGCTGGCTAGGATAACGATCAGCGTATTCAGCCAAACCGACTTGTTGCAAAAGTTTCTTTGCCTTGGCCTCTGTTTCAGCTTTCGGAGCCTTGAGGACGGTTAGCGGTGCGGTTGTGATATTTTGCAGAACCGTTAAGTTAGGGAATAAGTTCCAATTTTGGAAAACCATGCTAGTTTTCTTACGAATATCAAAACTCAATTTTTTAGAAACTGGTTTAGCGTAATCTAAGTTCAAGTCCTCAAAACTCAAAGTGCCACTTTCTGGTCGAACTAAGAGATCTAGTGAACGCAACAAAGTTGATTTACCAGAACCAGATGGTCCCAAGATTACAGTTGTTTTGCCATCAGGGAAGTCAACCGAAATATTTTTGAGAACTGACTTGCCATTGTATTTTTTAACGACATTCTTTAATGAAATCATTAAGCTTCACTTCCTTTAACGTATTTTGAAGTACGACGTTCTAGGTAATGTTGTAAGAGCGTGAGAAGTGAACAAATGATGGCATACAAGAAGGCGGCTAAAGAATACATCAACAGTGGCTGGAAGTTCTTCGCAGTGATCTGTTGACTGACTTGGAACATTTCCAGAATCGTAATGGAACTGGCCAAAGAAGTATCTTTGACTAAACCGATAAAGGAATTGGATAGTGGAGGTAAAGCGATTCTAACTGCTTGTGGCAACACGATCTTCATCAATGTTTGTCTAGTCGTGAAATTCAATGTAAAAGCAGCATCCCACTGATCCTGAGGAACTGACATCAAAGCAGAACGAATCGTTTCTGATGCATAGGCACCAGTATTTAAAGAGAAACCAATCGTAGCTGCTAAGAATGGCGCTAGTTGGATACCGGCATTTGGTAAACCAAAGAAGATGATGAACAGTTGAACCAAGAGTGGAGTAGAACGGAAAAGCCAGACGTAGAAGTCAGCAATTGCCCGCAAAACCATCCAAGGATACTTGATCAATTTATTTTCGCTTGGTTGAATGAATTTGATAAGAGCAGTCAATACGGCTAAGATCAAACCAAAGATAAAAGAAATGACGGCTAATGGAATTGTATATTGAATCATCGCCGAAAGCATTTCTGGTAATGACGTTATGATGATATGCCACATGAATTAAAAACCCTCCTTAATGAGTTAACGATTATTTTTTAGTAATATCCTCACCAAAGTACTTGATGGAAAGTTTCTTCATTGTACCATCTTTATAAAGTTCTTTGATAGCCTTATTTACACGGCCACGTAAGTGAGTTGACTTCTTATTATAGATAGGAGCAATCTTTGATGGAGCTAGTTTGCTATCAGGAATAGTGATGTACTTCAAATCAGTACTCTTGTGACTCTTCTTCCAATATAAGAAAGCTTCCTTTGAGTTAAAGGCACCGGCGACACGTCCTTCGTCGATCATTGACATGTCAGTTTGGAAATCAGCAGCAGGCACTACTTTAGCACCGAACTTTTCGGCATGGTTGTAATTATCTGTCCCAGTACCAGCCGCAATCTTCTTGCCTTTGATATCGTCGACGGAGTTAATACCTGTACCATCTTTAGTGATGATAACTGATTTTGAGTAAATGTAAGGTGTTGAGAAAATATAATGTTTCTGACGTGATGGATTTTCCGCCACGTTGTTTAGCACAACATCAAAGGTGTTTGAGTTCAAACCAGCAATCAATGAATCCCACTTAGTTGGGACAAATTTAGCTTTGAGGCCTAATTTCTTAGCAATATCTTTGCCTAGGTCAACTTCAAAACCTTTCAATTGACCATCATCACGGTATGAATATGGAGCATAAGTACCCTCAAGTCCAATTGTTAACGTACCGTCAGTCTTAGTGTCGCTTGAAGCTTTATTACTTGAGCAACCTGTTAAGACCAAGATAAGTGCTGCAAGTGTTGTTAAGATTAAAGCAATTCGCTTTTTCATTTTTTATAAATCCCCCTTAAAAAAATTACCATTGTCTATTTTCGCATAAATTAAAGATTGTTAGAAAGAATATGTCTCCTAAAACTTAAATAAATCAGTTGAAAGATATCTTTCGCCATTATCTGGGGCCACAGTAACAACTGTTTGACCTTTTTTTAGTTCTTTAGCTAGTTCGATAGCTCCAAAGATATTAGCTCCACTGGAAATCCCTGGTAGAAAGCCTTCTTTTTGACTGACAGTTTGAGCCATTTGGATAGCTTGTTCACTAGTTACTTCTATTATATTGGAGTAAGCCTTTTGATCGAGAGTATCGGGAATGAATCCCGCACTGATACCTTGAATCTTGTGGGCACCAGTCTTGCCATCCTTGAGTAGTGGTGATTCCGCTGCCTCCAAAGCATAGACTTTAATATTAGGATATGCTTTTCTTAGAGCATGGCTAACACCAGAAAGGGTACCGCCTGTACCAACTCCAGCAATAAAGCCATCGACTGGGGTTTCACCAAAGGCGTTGATGATCTCTTGACCAGTCGTCAATTCATGGATTTGAGGATTGGCAGGATTTTGAAACTGCATGGGCATGAAATAGCCATTTTCATTTGCTAAATCAGTGGCCTTTTGAATTGCTCCTTTCATACCCGCTGAACCTGGTGTGAGGATCAATTCAGTTCCGTACCCTTGCATCAATTTACGCCGTTCGATGCTCATTGTTTCAGGCATCGTGATAATCAAATGATAACCTTTAGCCGCAGCAACCAGTGATAAGCCGATGCCTGTATTTCCTGAAGTGGGTTCAACTAGCGTATCTCCCGGCTTGATCTTGCCAGCTTTTTCGGCGGCTTCAATCATGGATAGAGCAATGCGGTCTTTGATTGAACCGCCAGGATTAAAGAATTCTAATTTCACATATACGTCAGCAGCGTCTTCTGGTACAACGTGATTTAGCTTAACCAGCGGTGTCTGTCCGATTAGTTCGGTAATATTGTTTGCAATTTTAGTCATGATAATTTCTCCTTAGCAAGTAGTTAATTTATGTTCAGTCACGGTCTGTAACCAGTTTTGATAAAAGGCCCTTTGAGTTGACTGCCAACTAAAGAGTGGCCGATGATCTAATGGCGAGTAATAATTGGCAGCTGCAAAAGGATGCTTAACTTTAGGACTTTTAAGTTCACGATGATATTCATTATCTAAACCATTTCGTTGGTATTCCAAATGTGAAAAGATAAAAGCTTGATGTCGCTTCTTGGCTTCCACTAAAGTTAACAAGCCGTTGTTACTGACAGCAGATATTTCCAAGTTAGGCTCTTCGATGATTTGTTGATGATCCATTTCCGCAAAACGAGCGTGTGGAGCTGGGAAGTTATTACTGATGTTTGTTAATAGCGGTGACTGAGAAAGAATTTGGTTTTGAAAAATGCCAAATGTTTTATGCGGTAAAATTCGTTTGTCTATTTTATAAAAATGATTAAGGGCAGCCATGGCGCCCCAACAGACGTATAGTTGCGGGATGTTTAACTCGTCGAGCTTATCTAAAAGCTGATTGATTTCATCAAAGTAAGAAACTTGAGGAAAGGCGAGCTTTTCCACCGGACTGCCAGTAACGATAAAACCATCGAGTGTTGATAGATCATTTAAATCAAGTGGTGACATTTGTTCAGTGATGTCAGATGAGAGATGCCGGTTCACGTAACGAGTGGCCGAGTAGTAAAAATGTAATTCAACTGAATCATCGAACAAAGACTGGAAGTTATCGATAGTTTCCAATTTGTTTTGCATCAGATTCAAGATACCGATTTTAAGAGGTTCCACAAGTAACTCCTTTCTAAGTGGTCTAAACACAAAAAAAAGCGAAGCTGACTAATGTCAACTTCGCTTGATAAATTTAGGTTTAACTACTTGATTATCAATTGAGTGGGATTAGACATGCTGAAAAAGTATAGTAATGTTCGTTCATTACTACACAACAACATGATTCAACTTGTGATTGATTAAAATTCAACATGTCTAATTCCTCCTGCAATTAAGTTGTCTCAAATTTACAATTATTAAATTAATAAGTCAAGCATTATTTCTTTTTTTCATTGTAAATAGACAGTGATTCGAACTCCATATATGAGGCTAAAGTCAAAGAAATTACGAGTAATAAAACTAGCCATCCCAATGTCCGACCCAAAATAACTGTTAACGGTATAAACTTGGCAACCAAATAAATACTTGCAATTGAGAGACAGAAGTCGACTAAGAGATTAGCGCCGATAACAACTTTGCTCCGTTCCAAAATAAAGAAGTTGAGCAGCTCTTTTAACACTTTACCAGTCGAGGAACGATACATGATCAAAACTGGACGCTGAGCTATAACCTTGACTGCAAACATACCAAAAGCACCTACAATTCCGCCTACGACGATGCGCCAGGTAATTGCATGTAGGACCAAAGAGTTATATGCAACCCCAATAATCGATAAGCAGAGAATATATGGGATGATAAAGAAGAAGACGTAGATCACAGCAATTTTTTTGTTAGACATTTTTGATTACTCCCTGTATACTGATAGTCTTATTCTATCATTAAAAACGTTTATTGTTGAATACATTAACACCTGTTATAATTGTTTTGTTTATATTTAAGTTTACATACGAAAGAGAGTGCGAGTTAAATGAGTGGTGACTCTTCTGGAGCGTCGCTTTCCGGACAGCTGATTTTAATTATTGTTTTGACAATATTAAATGCTTTTTTTGCGGCTGGTGAGATGGCGATTGTTTCTCTCAATAAGACGTCAGTCGAGGAAAAGGCAAAGGATGGTAATCGCAGAGCCAAGAAGGTTCTAAAGATCATCAGTGAGCCAAATAAGTATTTGTCAGCGATTCAGGTCGCTATAACGGTGGCAGGATTCTTATCATCTGCTAGTGCAGCAATGAGTTTGAGTGCAGGTACCGAAAAATTGATTGGGGATTTTCAAGGTAGCCGTGAGATTGCTGTGATTATCATAACGATTGTTTTGTCGTTTATAACACTGGTTTTAGGTGATTTATATCCGAAGAGGATAGCGTTACAACGCCCGTTTCAAGTTGCTAGTTTTACGCAACCATTTATCAGTTTTGCCAACTGGTTTTTGAAACCTTTTGTGTGGTTAATGGATAAATTAAATAATGGACTGATGAAAATAACCCCGATCAATTTTGACCAAGAGCACAGTTCAATTACTCGTAATGAGATGATTGCAACTTTGAAAAAGTCCCGCAACAATGGAACGATCAATTCGGATGAATATCAGATGTTGCAAGGAATTATCAGTTTTAGTGATAAAACCGCTCGAGAGATCATGGTGCCAAGAACGGATACTTTTATGATCGATATTAACGAACCAGTTGATGACAATATCGATGAGATTCTAAGTCAGCCTTATTCGAGAATTCCCGTTTATGGTGGTGACAAAGATAATGTCATCGGAATCGTTCATATCAAAGATTTGTTGAAACGTTCGCGTGAAGTCGGCTTTGACAAGATCAATTTGAATTCGATCATGAAAGAACCACTCTTCGTTCCTGAAGCTACTAGCATCGATAGTTTATTATTAAAGATGCGCAGTACGCAGACTCAGATTGCAATGGTCGTGGACGAGTATGGGGGAATCGTTGGTTTAGCAACAATCGAAGATGTCTTAGAAGAGATTGTTGGTGAAATCGACGACGAGTACGATCCCGTCACAAAGAATTTCCAACGATTAGGTTCAAATAAATTCTCGGTCGTTGGTTTGATGACAATTGAAGATTTTGATGAATTATTTGAAGAAGACATTCACGTTGAAGATGTGGATACGATTGCTGGTTACTTGATTATGAACCTCGGTGAAATTCCCGACGCTAGACATCCGCAGTCGTTTACATTAAATGATGGAATTGTCTTGACTTCTGGGGAGCTGAACGGTTCAAGAATTGAAAATGTGATCGTGACAGTCCCTGATAGTAAGCTTAAAAATGTAACTACTAACATGTACAAGAAGAAATACTAAAGTGTATTTCTTTTTTTTCGAGGAAATAAGGTTATAAATATTCTTGGTTAAAAAGGCCAACTTAATATAGATTGAAAAAGGAGCACAACGGTTCAAAATGGATCAAAAACAATTAGAGCAAGAAGTTAACAAACGTAGAACCTTCGCCATCATCTCTCACCCGGATGCTGGTAAAACAACAATTACTGAACAAATGCTTTACTTTGGTGGAGTTATTCGTTCTGCTGGTACGGTTAAAGCTAAAAAGTCAGGTCAATTTGCTACCAGTGACTGGATGGAAATCGAAAAGAAACGTGGTATTTCTGTAACGAGTTCTGTGATGCAATTTCACTATCGAAATAAAGATATTAATATCTTGGATACCCCAGGACATGAGGATTTCTCAGAAGATACTTATCGGACTTTGATGGCAGTTGATGCCGCAGTCATGGTCATTGACTCAGCTAAAGGTATCGAGCCTCAGACTAAGAAATTATTCAAAGTTGTTAAAAAACGTGGCATTCCTATTTTTACTTTTATGAATAAATTGGACCGTGATGGTCGTGACCCGCTTGATTTGATCGCTGAACTAGAAGAATTGCTCAATATCGAAGGCTGTGCTATGAATTGGCCTATCGGTATGGGTAAGGAACTCAAAGGTTTATATGATATTCATAACAACCGCTTGGAATTTTATCGTAAAGATGGTGATGATCGTTTCTTGCCATTAGATGATGAAGGACAATTGGCAGAAGATAATCCAATCAAGGATGAGGGTGTCTATGAACAAGCTTTGGGTGAAGTTGATCTGATTAAAGAAGCCGGTAATAAGTTTGATTTGAGTAAAATTCAAGCTGGTGATCAAACACCAGTTTTCTTCGGCTCAGCCTTGACTAATTTTGGTGTCGAAACCTTCTTGAATACTTTCTTGGACATGGCGCCAGCTCCTAGTGAACATAAGCAAAAAGACAGTGAAGAAGTCGTTAAACCTGATGATCCAGAGTTCTCAGCCTTTGTCTTTAAAATTCAAGCTAATATGAATCCTAATCATCGAGATAGAATTGCTTTTGTTAGAATTTGTTCTGGCGAATTCGTTCGCGGCATGGATGTTACTTTACAAAGAACTGGTAAGGTAATGCGTTTGAATAACGCTACTGAATTTATGTCAGACCAAAGAGAAACCGTTAAAACAGCTGTAGCCGGTGATATTGTTGGTTTGTACGATACTGGTAATTTCCAGATTGGCGATACGATTTATACAGGTAAGAAAGCAGTTCAATTTGAAGACTTACCACAATTTACGCCTGAAATGTTTATGGAAGTTCAAGCTAAGAATGTCATGAAACAGAAGTCATTCCATAAAGGGATGCAACAATTGGTACAAGAAGGTGCCGTTCAACTTTATAAGAAATATACAACTAATGACTATATCTTAGGTGCTGTTGGTCAACTGCAATTTGAAGTCTTCCAATTTAGAATGAAGAACGAATATAATTGTGACGTCGTGATGAAGCCGATCGGTTCACGAATTGCACGTTGGGTCGATCCTGAACAATTGGATCAATCAATGTCATCGACTCGTAATATGTTGGTTAAAGATATGGATGATAATCCTTTATTCTTATTTGAAAACAAGTTTGCGGAAAATTGGTTTGCCAACAAATATCCAGATGTTAAGTTAACTTCAAAATTATAGGAAATCGCTGAATGGCGGTTTTTTTTATTGTAAAATTTTAGTGGTAGTGTAAAAGCTCACGAAAAAAGGAGGCGAAATCACACTCAATAAAACCGGTAAACAAGCAGTTAGGGGCTTGTTGGAATTGAAAAGAAGTAATTACTACCGTTTATTTAGCTTACGTTCGTTGCCGATAAATTGTTTATTTTGTTAAAAAATATTCAATATGGACTTTTTTGGCTGTTTAAATATTTAGAAAACTTTAGAATCTTAAGAAATTCTTAATGTCAAGCAACAAAAAATTACAATTTATTTTCGAATGTTTAATTCTTGTTACAATTTCCAGGTTTTATTGAAAGTGCTTTTTTTAAATAGTAGTCTATAACTAGATTATTTATTAAGGGGAAACTATTCTATGTCTAAAAAAAATCTATTAACAAGTGCTTTAGTACTTGGTACTCTAGCTGCAACCGCTACACCATCCGTAGTGTCAGCTGCAACAACTAATGACGCTGATTCTCCGGCAACTTCAAGTACCGAACAAGTGAATAATAAATCTCAAGACAATAATACAGTCATCGCTGGTTCTCAAGTTAAAAAAGCTGATACTACTGTTGCTAACTCAGCAACTGTGCAAGCTGCTAGTGAGTCAGTTAACAATGCTTTAAACACTTCTGCAATTATTCAAGCCGCTACTGGTGCAACTTCAGCTCAACAACAAGCCTTTTTGAATCAAGCCGTTCCAATGGCTCAAAAAGCTGCTTCACAATATGGCTTATATACATCAGTTATGTTGGCACAAGCTATTCTTGAAAGTGGATGGGGTACATCAACTCTAGCTACACAAGGACATAACTTATTTGGTATTAAGGGTGACTATAACGGTGCCTACGTTACAATGCCAACTTCAGAATGGAGTTCAACTCAAGGTTGGTACACGATTTATGCTAACTTCAGAAAGTATCCTAGTTACTATGAATCATTTGCTGATAACGGTGATAAGTTGCGTAACGGCGTTTCATGGGATTCAAGTTACTACAAGGGGACTTGGGTAGAAAATACTAAGTCTTATAAAGATGCTACTGCTTGGTTGCAAGGTAGATATGCTACAGCACCTAACTATGCTTCATCATTGAACAACTTGATTCAAACTTACAATTTGACTCAATACGATGGCAATGCTGAAACAAATGGTGGATCACAAACTAACAACAATGTTATCAAAGTTAATAATCCAAACGCTGGATATGTTAAGTTGGTAGCTTTTGGTAGTGATGGTTCAGCTAAAGATGTTGCTAACCGTGGTTTAGCTAACAACACACCTTGGTATACTGATCAAACAAGATCTTACAATGGTCACACATACTACCGTGTTGCTACAAACGAATGGGTTGAAGACACATATTTAGCTTAATATTTTTTAAGAAATGAGAGATGCGCATTTTCCAATCTTTGGAAGTGCGTATTTTTTTTGTAAAAATAGTTGTTCAATTTTACGGACTCCCTTATTATTATTAGATGGACTTTTTTTGAATGAGAGAGAAATATACATGAATGAAAAATTAACTTGGAAAAATCTATTTTTTATTGGCTCCATGCTCTTTGGACTTTTCTTTGGAGCTGGTAATTTAATTTTTCCAGTCTTTTTAGGTCAACAAGCAGGAAGCAATGTTTTATTAGCCATCATTGGTCTTTTGATCACGGGAGTCGGTTTACCGCTACTAGGTGTCGCCAGTATGGGATTGACGGGTAGTAATAGTGTCTTTGATTTGGCTGGAAAAGTTAACCGACCATTTGCTTATGTCTTTACAATTTTATTGTACTTAACTATGGGACCATTATTTGCGATTCCTCGATTAGCTACAATCTCATTTCAATTAGGTATTGCTCCTTTTGTTGCCCCAAAACAACAGAATTTTGTGCTCTTGATCTTTTCGGCAATCTTTTTCTTAATTACTTTTCTCTTAGCGAGGAAACCAAGCAAGTTGATGACTTATGTCGGTAAGTGGTTAACGCCGATCTTCTTAATTTTGTTAGGAATTTTAGTTGTAGCCGCTTTTGTCAAACCGATGGGGAATCTTAACTCATTGCCACAAGGACAGTACGCCAATAATCCAGTACTGACAGGTTTTACCGAAGGGTATAATACGATGGACGCCTTAGCTTCATTAGCTTTTGGCGTAGTAGTGATCGATACGATTAAGTCATTAGGAGTAAAAAATCCTAGTCAGATTGCAAAAGATACGATTAAATCTGGTTTGATCAGCGTAATTTTGATGGGAGTAATCTATACCTTTTTAGCCTTGATTGGAACAATGAGCGTCAATAAACTACCACTGGCTGCCAATGGAGGAATCACCTTGGCGCAAGTATTCCACTATTACTTCGGTTCATTCGGAAGCGTTCTGTTGGCATTAATTGCAATCATTGCTTGTTTAAAAACCTCAATAGGCTTAGCTTCAGCCTTTGGAGAAACAGCTACCGAAATGTTTCCCAAATTTAATTATCAGATAGTTTTAACTGTAGCCACCGGCTTGTCATTTTTAGTAGCCAATATCGGCTTAACAAAATTGATCAATTATTCAACACCCGTGTTGATGTTCCTCTATCCAATGGCAATGATTTTGATATTGATTGCAGTTATGAAACCAATAGTTGGTGAGTCTAAAGTAGTTTTTGGCCTGACAGCATTATTTACCGTTGTGCCCGCATTATTTGCCGGTATCAACGCTCTACCTAAGAACTTGCACAGCAACAATCTAGTTCATCAAGTTTTGTTGTGGAATAATCATTTGCCATTAGCCACTATGAGTTTAGGCTGGGTTGTTCCAGCGTTAATTGGACTGATTATTGGAGTGGTAATTAGTAAGTTTTCTAAGGGGGAGTTTTGAAGTATACAGGGTAATGGGTTCACTGCCGTCATCCGCTCCAGTTCTGGGGGATATGGAACGTGGTGGGCCGACTTGGAACCCCTCAGCAAGCTGACGGTCTTCAAGCTCGACCTTTTACTAAATTGGCAAAAACCGCCAATTAAGTAAAATTTCACCACTGATATCCCCCAGAACTTCCGCTCCTGACTAGGGTTACTGCATATTTTATTTTTTTGTGATATATATATGAATCCTACGTTCCTTATTTAGCTTGGTAGGAGTGGAAGCTGGAAAACCTTGGTGCTTAAGAGCAAAAGATAAAAAGCAAGACAAAAAAATGTATTGAATTGACTTATTTTTATATCAATTCAATACATTTTTTTAATTTCTATTAAAGATATTAGTTCATTTAAAGGCATTAATTCATTTTATCTTTTAAAGTTTTAAGTTCTTGACCTTAATCTTTAGCCTTTGAACTTGCTATTGCCCTTGAACTTGTTCACTTGAGGGATATCCAAACATGTTTTAATATTCTAGGCTGTAGTGAGAGCTCTGAGGGGTCTAAGCCATGAAATTGTTCTTAGTGGGCGAAGCGCACTTAGAACAAGGCTCGACTTTGAAACAATTGCGCACTTCAATTGGTTCAAAGCGATGCCCATGGCGTTCCAGACCCCTCGGAGCCGAACGGAAGCCGGCAGTGAACCATCCACCATACTACTCCACACCAATCAAGATTATAGTTCGGATAAAATCTTGTTAGCAGTGGGTTCATTCAAAATAATATCAGTGAAATAATCCCCCAATAGAGCAGCCTTTAGCGCCGATGACTTAAACTTATCATTAACAATACCAACTCGAGTGGGAACTTCTAGAACTTGAGCAAGAGTTATCCCAAAAACCTTGTCATCTTCCGGTCTAATCAGTTGATGACCGTCTTTGTCGATTGGCCGACCATAAACCAGTGCCGCAATAGAATTGGGATTAACTTTGGGAAACAGAACATCTTTGCTCGTATTCCAAGAGTCGATACTGTTGATCGAATCTAATGTCCCCACACTAGTGAAAATTAGATCCAATTGTTTAGCTGTAGCTAAACTCGGCTTAATGGCTGGCTCCAAGGCTAATAATCGTCTGACATCTTCATTGACGATATAAAGTGGGGCGTCGATCGTAAGATACTTTCCGTTATAACGGGTTGCAACTTTTTGAACCATCCGCATAGTACCAGCCAAAGAGTTATGCTTTCCGTTTTCACCGATAAATTGGGTGAAGACCATATTGTCTTTGGCAGTACTTTGAAATGAATCGATCACATTATAAATCGTGTCTCCCCAGGTGAGACCGATTATTTTTTTGCCCTCAATTAAATCTTGAAGATATTTTGCTGCGAATGAATAAAACCGATCGTTCTCATGTGCAATATCTTCGGTATTTTTTAAAACATAAAAGTTGGGATTAGGGAAATGGGTCTTGAGACGATTTTCCAAATCGTTACTTCGTGAAAAAGGTGAACTTATACTAATTGTAACAATCTTTTTGTCGACCGCTTCAGTTAAATATTTTGAAATTTTGTAACGGCTGATATTGTATTTTTTTGCAATATCGCCAAGGTTCAAATGGTTTAAATAATAGTCCTGAGCCAGGTCAACTAATAATGAAGTACTTTCTTCCTGTGGCATAGCGACTCTCCTTTGATATATATAAGTTACCTTATTTGGATAGGTATTTCAATTTTAAAAGTTTGTGAAATATGTGAAAGTATTTACAATATTTGAAAAAAAGCGTATCATTTGCTTTGAAAAATATTAAATATAAAGCGATATTTTTAAAAATTTAAAAAGGGGCGACGTTTATGGACAAAGAATTAATCAAAAAAATACATCAGGCTCATACCGGCGTTTTACAAATTGACGGAGAATTACCGGTTTCAACTATGGAGGAACTTGGCGAAGCGTATACGCCAGGGGTCGCAGAGATCAGTAAGATTATTGCGAAGGACCATGAACTTGCTCAAAAATATACTGTCAGTGGAAAATTAGTAGCAATCATTTCTGACGGTTCAGCAGTTTTAGGCTTAGGTAATATTGGTCCCCAAGGAAGTTTACCTGTGATTGAAGGTAAGGCTTTGCTTTATAAACGTTTAGCCAATGTAAATGCCATTCCTTTGGCAGTCGACCAAGTTGATGTGGATGAATTCGTGCAAACAATTGTCAACATCAGCAAGAGTTTTGCCGGGATTCATTTGGAAGACATTGCCGCACCAAAGTGTTTTGAGATTGAAAGAAAGCTCGCTCAAAAACTTGATATTCCCGTTTATCATGATGATCAAGAGGGGACAGCGATTGTAGTCTTGGCAGGTTTGATCAATGCAGCTAAAGTCGTTAATAAAAACTTGTCGGACCTAAAGGTTGTTATTAACGGAGTTGGAGCATCTGGTTTAGCTACTGCGGAACTATTATACAAATATGGTATCAAGAAGTTAATTTTAGTTGATCAAAAAGGTGTCATTGATAGTGAAGCAACTAGTTTGAATAGTTATCAATTTGAATTGATGAAGAAGATCAACTATCAAACGGATGCTAAAACATTGGCTGAAGCAATGAATGGAGCTGACGCTTTCGTTGGCTTGTCCGTAGGTGGAATTGTTACTTCTGAAATGGTTGCTTCGATGAATGATGGAATTATTTTTGCACTAGCTAATCCCAAGCCCGAGATCGAACCAGATTTGGCAAAGGCAGCAGGAAGTAAAGTTATTGCCACAGGTAGTTCACAACATCCTAACCAAGTTAATAATATCTTGGCTTTCCCAGGCTTATTCAGAGGCTTGTTGCAGAATCACGTGGAACATTTCAGTGCAGAAGTTGAAGCTAGTGTGGCTGAAAGCTTGGCTAATATGATTGCTGAACCAACACCCGAAAAAATTATTCCCAGAGTTTTTGATAAAAATGTTGTTAAAACAGTTTCAGACGCTGTAACAAACTTTGTGAGAAGTGAGGATTAAATTATGAAAATTGATTCGATGCCTGATGAAGATCAGAACAAAAATATCTTTCAAAAATTTATGGCTTTGAATATTGGAATAGTTCCAATGCCATTGTACGTTTTACTCTTGATTGCTTATGTTTTATTGACTGTGACTAATCAAATGCCTAACGACATGATTGGTGCTATCGGAATCATGACCTTGTTTTCTTTTCTACTAGAGGAAATTGGTAAGCATATCCCAATTCTTAATTCCTTAGGTGGAAAGGTTCTTGTGGTAACATTTTTGCCATCATTTTTAGTTTATATGAGTTGGTTACCCAAGAGTACGACTAAAGTAGTTACTAGTTTCATGAACAACAATAATTTTCTAGCCGTTTTTATTGCTTTATTGATTGTTGGTAGTATTTCAGCTATGAATCGGAAGACTCTGATTCAAGCTAGTATGCGGATCATCGTTGTTTTGTTGATTTGTGAAGTTGTTGGACCATTAGTTGGTATGGGAGTCGGAATGTTATTAGGACTTTCAGCTTATAAAGCTTACTTCTTCGTTGTTGCACCAATTATGGCTGGTGGTGTTGGTGAAGGTGCTTTGCCATTGTCACTTGGTTATGCCGCTATTATTTCAATGGGCCAACAAAATATTTTCGCCCAAATTTTACCTTGTGTTATGTTGGGAAGCCTAGTTGCCGTTATTGAAGCAGGAATTCTTAGACAAATCGGTATTTGGAGACCAAATTTGACTGGTAACGGTCGTTTAGTTGAATCCGATGGAGATTCTGATGAATTAGGCAGTCTTTCTTCGAAGTCAGATACAGCTAACATTACTAAGATGTTAGTTTCTGGAATTTTAGCTATTACACTTTATCTCTTAGGTGTTTACGTTAACTCAATTATCCATTTACCTGCACCAATCGTTTTATTGATCGTGGTTATGGTCGCAAAGATGTTGGGCTGGATTCCTGATTCCGTTCAAGAAGGTGGAAAATCACTTTACAGTTTGACAGTTGCTGGTATCTCACCATTATTGCTATTTGGTGTCGGTGTTGCGATGACACCTTGGAAGTCATTGATCACGGTCTTTACCAATATTCCAATGTTAGTGACGATCTTTATTACCGTTACGGCTATCGTTGCAGCAGCGTTCTTCAGTGCTAAATTCTTGCACATGTATCCTGTCGATACAGCCATTGCTGTTTCTTGCTGTTCCGGACAAGGTGGTACAGGTGCCTTAGCAATTCTAGCTGCTGGTGATCGGATGAACTTGATGCCTTTCGCCCAAGTTGCGGTTCGTTTAGGTGGTGCCATCACCGTTACACTTTCAATTTTCCTAATGAGAATTTTTGCTTAGAGGCGATATCTTGGAAACAACAACTTTAAACCTAAAAGATCCTTATTATTACAAGCAGTGGCAAACTTTGATTCAAAGTGAAGGTCTAGTAATTGAGAATTTAGCTGATATTTCTGAAACATTGGGAATCTATCAAGATGATCAATTGATTGCCACGGGCTCCTTTTTTCAAAATGTATTGAAATACTTGGCAATCGATCCTCAGTATCAAGGTGGTAATACTTTTAATAAGTTAGTTTCTGACTTGATCAACGATTTGGCTGCTCAAAATATCTTTCATGTTTTCGTCTTCACGAAGCCAAATTATCGCCAAAGCTTTGAGTATTTAGGCTTTCAAACTATTGCTCAGACTGATTCAGCTGCATTGTTAGAAACCGGTGATTACTCGATCGAGCAATATTTAGACACGGTGCCAAAAGTTAATGGCAAAAAGATCTCAGCCATCGTTATGAACGCTAATCCGTTTACTCTGGGCCATCGTTACTTAGTTGAACAAGCCGCTAAAAAAAGCGATTACGTTTATCTCTTCGTAGTTGCTCAAGATGCATCGTTATTTACCACGGATGAACGTTTAAAATTAGTTCAGCAAGGGACAAGCGATTTGTCGAACGTGATCGTGGTCAATGGTGATCAGTACATGGTCAGTTTTGCCACTTTTCCATCCTACTTTATTAAGAGTCGAACCCAAGTAGTCGATTATCAGACACAACTAGACGCACAGGTTTTCAAGCGCATCGCTCAAGCGTTACATATCACGAAGCGCTATGTCGGCCAAGAGCCATTCTCTCCAACAACCGAGATTTATAATCAAACTCTGCAACGAGTGTTGCCACCTGAGCTTAAGTTAGAGATTATAGAGCGAAAGGCAGTGGCAAACCAGATTATCAGTGCTACCAAAGTTCGTCAGGCGATTGAAAAGAATGACCTTGAACTGATTCAAAAATTTGTTCCAGCAACAACTTTTAACTTTATCAACAATAATTTAAGCAGTTTACAAAGGAGGATTCACGATGGAAATTAAACACACAGCCTTAGCAGGTACATTGGAATCAAGCGATATCCAATTTACTTTATCCAAAGGTAATGGAATTGAAATCAATTTAGATTCACAAGTAGAAAAGCAATTTGGTAAACAGATTCGAAAAGTGATTACGGATTTGTTAGCGGAATATGATATTAAAGATGTCAATGTCCGTGCCGTCGACAAAGGGGCCTTAGATTGTACGATCAAAGCTCGTTTGATTGCCGCCATTCAAAGAGCCACAGATACTCAAAATCAACCAAATTGGGAGGTATTGGGATAATGGAACGATTAAGAAGAACGATGATGTTTGTTCCTGGTAATAACCCTGCTATGATCAAAGATGCTGGTATTTACGGGGCTGATTCAATTATGTTTGACCTAGAAGATTCAGTTTCAATCACAGAAAAAGATACTGCCAGAATGCTAGTCTTTGAAGCTTTACAAAATGTTGATTATGGTAATTCGGAATTAGTCGTTAGAATCAATGGTCTTGATACTGATATGGGTAAAGCCGATATTTATGCCATGGTTAAAGCTGGAGTTGAAGTTATTCGTTTGCCTAAGACAGAAACTCCGGAGGATGTCGTTGAAACAGAAAAGGTCATCGCCGAAGCTGAAAAGTTCTTTGGCATTGAAGTGGGTCGGACACATATGATGGCAGCTATTGAAAGTGCTGAAGGTGTTTTGAATGCACCAGCCATTGCAAAAGCTTCTGATCGTTTAATCGGAATTGCTTTGGGAGCTGAAGATTACGTCACAATGATGAAGACTCGTCGTTATCCTGATGGAGCTGAGTTGTCATTTGCTAGAAATATGATTTTGCATGGAGCACGTGCAGCTGGAATTGCCGCCTTTGATACTGTTTATTCAGATGTTGATAATACTGAAGGCTTTAATCATGAAGTGGAAATTATTCATGAACTTGGTTTTGATGGCAAGTCAGTTATCAATCCTCGCCAAATTCCTTTGGTCAATGCAATTTATGCACCAACTGAAAAAGAGATTCGTAATGCTAAAGATGTGTTGAATGCCATTGAAGAGGCCCACAAGAAGGGCTCAGGAGTTATTTCCTTACGTGGTAAGATGGTCGATAAACCAGTTGTTGCCAGAGCTCAAAGAACCATGGCTTTAGCTAAAGCTTCACACTTAGTTGATGAGGAGGGCAATCTTTATGCTGAATAAAGTAAATCGTGAAATACCTGATGATATTTTGAAAGAAAAGAACTACAAACCATTTGAGACTACTGAAATTGGTCACCCAGAGACAACTTACGTCAGTCACCAAGTCAGAGTTTCCCAAGGAACGGATAAATTAGTTGATTCAATTCCTGATGTAATTGCTAAAGCTGGTTTAAAGAACGGAATGACGATTTCTTTCCACCATCATTTTCGTGAAGGTGACTTTGTCTTCAACATGGTGATGCAAGAAATTATCAATGAAGGATTCCAAGATTTAACCTTGGCTCCAAGTTCTTTAACTAATGTGATGAATGATATGGTTATCAAAGCCATTAAAGCCGGAACAGTTTCACACATTACTTCTTCTGGTATGCGTGGCAGCTTAGGAGACTTCATTTCACACGGCGGTTTGAAAGATCCCGTTGTCTTACGTTCACACGGTAATCGGGCACGTTCGATTGAAAATGGCGACATCAAGATCGACATCGCTTTTCTTGGAGTTCCGAATGCTGATGCCGCTGGTAATGCTAATGCAATTCATGGTGATGCTGTTTTCGGTTCAATGGGTTATTCATTGATGGATGCGAAATATGCAAATAAAGTTGTATTGTTGACTGATACAATCATGCCATATCCTAATACGCCAGCAAGTATTGAACAAACACAAGTCGACTATGTTGTAAAAGTTCCCAAAGTCGGAGATCCTGACAAAATTGGATCAGGGGCAACTCGTTTTACAAAGGACCCCAAAGAATTAAAGATTGCTGAAATGGTTAACCAAGTTATTACACATTCACAATATTTCAAAGATGGCTTTAGTTTCCAAACTGGTTCTGGTGGTGCTGCTTTGGCCGTCAGTCGTTATTTGAGAAATTCAATGTTGGCAAAGAATATCAAAGCTTCATTTGCTTTAGGTGGTATTACTAAGCCAACAGTTGATTTATTGGAAGAAGGACTTGTTAACAAGATCTTAGACGTACAAGATTTTGATAAAGGTGCTGCCGCAAGTATGGCTAACAACGAGAATCAACAAGAAATCGATTCTTCTTGGTACGCTGATCCTTATAATAAAGGGGCTGCGGTCAATCAATTGGACGTCTGCATCTTGTCTGCCTTGGAAATCGATACTAAGTTCAATGTTAACGTTATGACGGGTTCAGATGGAGTTTTGCGTGGCGCTATTGGTGGTCACCAAGATGCTGCTAATGCAAAATTGACAATTATTTCAGCTCCATTGGTTCGTGGTAGAATCGCTACTGTCGTCAATGACGTTACAACCGTTGTAACGCCTGGTGATAGTATTGACGTTCTGGTTACAGAAGTGGGTATTGCCATCAATCCTAAACGCCAAGATTTAATTGACGCCTTGAAGAATATCCCTGGTGTACCAGTTTATACGATCGAAGAATTACAAAAGAAGGCTCAAGCCATTGTGGGTAAGCCAGAACCACTAGAATTCACCGATCGTCCTGTAGCTTTGATCGAATATCGTGATGGAAGTTTGATCGATACAGTTTATCAAGTAAAAGATTAGGAGTAGATAGATGGTTGAAGTATTTTCAAACGGAGTCAAACAAGACATTGCCCAAGTATTACGTAATCGTGATGCCCGCGTTATGGAACAAAGTCGTTTGGCCCAAATAGTCCAAAAGCATCAATCATTGATCAATGCTAAGTTGAATATTCCTGGACCGATTAAGAATAACTTTTATTTAAGCCGTGTTTTTCAAAAAGGTGTAGCTGATTTTTTGATCAATCATATGGTTGATTGGCAATTGCTGTGGGATGTTGCAACAGGACCGGAAATCTTTGCCATCGTTGAAGGTGAACCTACTAGCGTGAAAGAAAAGGCTATTAAGTTTGAGAATAATGACGCCTTAGGTAGACTGTTTGATATTGATATTTTAGAGTCAAAAGATGGGATGATGGTTCCATTGAGCCGCAGCCGTTTTGAACTGCCTGAACGCAAGTGCTTGATTTGTGATCAACCCGCTAAAGTTTGCGCAAGGAACCGAACTCATTCTGTTCAAGAAATGCAAGCTTATATCAATCAACTTATCAACCAACAATTGGAGCTTTCATGAAACTAGAGATAAAATTAGCAGATATTGCCTTGAAATCGTTACTATATGAAGTCGATGTCCAACCAAAGCCTGGTTTAGTCGATCCAGTCGACCACTCAACGCACTCAGATATGGATGTTTTTACTTTTATTGATAGTGCAGTGGCTCTTAGACCATACTTTGTTCAGTTTGCGGAAGCAGGAGAAAAATTTAGAGGAAATGATTTGACCAAATTATTTCAGTTGATCCGCCCCATGGGAGTTGAAGCTGAAAAAATGATGTTTTTAGCTACTGATGGAATCAATACCCATAAGGGAGCAATCTTTTCTTTAGGAATCTTGTTAGCCGCAACTGGCTTTGACCGCACTGATATACGTAATACTGTCACGCAGATGTTGCGTGGGTTAACTAAGAATGATTTTGATAATCTGGAAAGTAAGACTCACTTATCGAATGGCGAAAAGCTATATTTGAAATATGGAATCACTGGAATACGTGGCGAAGCTGAAGCAGGTTATCCAGTCGTTTTCGAAAAGGCTTTACCTTATTTAAAAACTCACTTTGACGGCGATTTTAACAGTTCACTTTTGGATACTTTGATGGTGATTATTGCTGAGTCTGATGATTCAAATGTCATTAAACGAGGTGGTCCAAAGTCACTAAAACAAATTCAAAGTTATGCCCAAGAGATCTTAGATGCAGGCGGTTGTAGTCAACCTAAAGGGCGAGAGCTTTTGGGAACAATGAACGCTTATTGTAATCAACACAATTTGAGCCTTGGTGGTAGCGCTGACCTGCTGATTATTACGATTTTTCTATTTTTAATTTAAATAATAATGTAAAAATAGCCTCTGATTTTTTTATCAGAGGCTATTTTTTGTAAGGATACTATTTTTCCACCGTTACGTTAGATGCTTTGACGAATTCGTTCTTGCCAACTTTATAATAGTTGCAGTTCTTAATATTCTTCTTTTCAGAAGTTTTCTTCGTTGTACCTTTGGTTAGACAGCGAGATAACTTTTTACCTTTTTCATTATACAATTGAGCCTTTGCTTCCTTAACCTTGATTTTGGTGGAAGCTATTTTTTTGACCGAACTGGTAGCAGCATCAGCTGTTATCGTGGCAGTCACTGTTGGGACAGCTGCACCGGCACCGACTGTTAACATTGATACTAATAAAAGGCTCTTTTGAATTAACTTCATGATATTATTTTTTCTCCTTTGTCTGACAAACGTACATTTTAAATCGTGATAACAATGCATTTTTAAATTAATAATTTGTTATCGATATAATAGTAACCTAATTTTAATTTTTGATGTTGTAGAGTAGATAGCCGTTATGTATATTGAATTATCAATTGATAAAGCAAGCTTAGACTTCACTAGAATCGTCGACCGGGACCAATTTACCATCGGAGGCCCGATAATAAGTACGTTGCATGAATGTACCTTCGCCGCCTAAATCATAAATAGTGTCTTTTGACAGTTTGCGGTGAACTTTTTTACCGGCAAGATTGTACAATGGGGCATTATTTTTAACGACTATCAAACGAAAAGTATTCGGAACTTCCGTTTGAATCATTCCTGAGTCTGTTTCTTCATTTTTGTAAAGAATATTGATATCGTCTGCTTTGACAAAACGATTTTTTGAAATACGATAGTAAAAATCTTCAGCGTTCAAATTAGTTAGATCATTTGATGAGGCCGCTTGAACGATGCCATTGCCTGCAGTAATTGCGGGAATAGTGGAAATTCCCATTCCCAATCCTAAGAGTGCAGCGGATAAAAGACTTTTTTGATATAATTTCATGTTGATTATCTCCCTAGATTTCAATGTACCAATGGAGAAATCTATTTTTGTCATTGATAACAAGAGATCATTAATATTCTGCTATCGAAAACATAATAATATATCCTAGTTAGGCTGTCTTATTCTTTGTGTAGCCATTGTGTATAAGGAAAACAGTTGATGTAGGGCAAAATAATACCCTCTGATTAGGCGTCAGGGGGTATCAATGTTAATTTCTATTTTTAATTAGATGTTTAAAGAAGACGAACAACATAATCAAGAAACCACTGATCATCAAAGCTAAACCATTTGCGTCACTAGTCTGTGGGAACTTTCCAGCGCTGAATTCGATGTCGAATTACTTGCACTGCCATTGACCTGAGGAAGTACACCAACGGTCTCTGGAACAGGTTCATCACCTGATGCTTCAGGGTTAACTGGAGGGATCAAGTTACCTGGTTCAGTTGGAGAGATTGGTTTGCTTGGTTCAGTAGGTAATTCAGGCTTACCGGGTTGAGGGACAATCGGTTTGACTGGAGGATTTGGCTTACCAGGTTGAGGAACAGTTGGTTTAACCGGAGGATTTGGCTTACCAGGTTGAGGAACAGTTGGCTCAACCGGAGGATTTGGCTTACCAGGTTGAGGGACAGTCGGTTCAACTGGAGGTTCAGGTTTACCAGGCTGTGGCTCGGTAGGTTTAACTGGTGGTTCAGTCGGCTCAACTGGGGGTCCAGGTTCATTAGGTTCAACTGGAGGATTTGGTTCAGTTGGCTTTGGCTGATCTTTTGCCTCTAAGTCGCTGACGATATCTTTACTTACGGTAAAGTTGATTGGAGTTTTGTCCAATTCGTAGCCTTCAGGGGCCGCGATTTCAACAAAGGAATAGTTTCCAGCTTCAAGGTCAGTTACTGTAATTTGACCGTTCGCATTAGTCGTTAGACCAGTTTCAATAACCTTGCCGTTACCATCCAAAAGTTCAAAGATGGCTCCAGGTAAGAGTTTATTGAGTGTTGCGTCAACTTTGGTTAAGACAACATTACCTGTATTTGGAACAACAGTTGTGGCAACGTTGAACTTTTCCAATTCTACTGGAGTTGTTTGACCAGCAACAACAGTGAATTCAATTGGTGTTGTGTTGAGATCATAACCTGCAGCAGGTTGGGTTTCCACAAATTGATAAATACCAGCAGGTAGGTCGCTCACAGCAATTTCACCATTGTCATTGGTTACAAGACCTTCTTTAACAAGCTTGCCATTTTGATCCAAAAGATTGAAGGTTGCTCCAGAAATTGAATCTTTAGTATCGGGATCAATCTTTTTCAAAACTACTGCGCCGGCTTCTGCTTGATCCTTTTGAGTTGAGGTGATATCAACTGACGAATCAGAGATCGTGAAGCTGATTGGGGTTGAATCTAGGATGTAACCATTAGGAGCTTTGACTTCTGTCAAAGTATAATCGCCGTAAGGTAGGTTTGTTAGAACGATTTTACCGTTTTGATCGGTCATGGCATTGGAAATCAATACTTTCCCTTTGCTATCTTTGAGCTCATATTCGGCACCGGCAAGTAGTGCACCAGAGACTCCATCAGTCTTGGTAAAGGTCATTGAGCCAACTTTTTGGCCTCCAGTACCAGTACCAGAACCTCCCCAAGAAGTTTCAGTATCGACTTGTTGATTACCTTCGCTAGAAGCCATGGTTGCGTGGTTAGTCCAAGTTGTCGTACCACTGGCTGAAGTTCCAGTAACTTTGACACGATAATAAATATCAACTGCAGTAGTAATATTACCAGGGAAACTGATAATTACTTGATTGCCGTTAGTTGTCACTTCGGGAGTCAATTGATGACCATTGCTCTCGAAACCACCAGGGCCATAAGAACCAGCAATGGCAGTGAGTGAACCAGGGATATACTCTTCATTAGGTCCTAAAGTATCAGTAATGACAACGTTTGTTAAATTATGGAGGTTAGGATTGAAAGCGATGTTCCAAGTTAATTGGTCGGGAATACCAGTCGTAGGATCATAGCCAGAAACCCAGCCATTCTTGTTAAACATCCAATTCTGACCTTGATTGCCATTACCGTTATTAGTACCTTTAGCGATGAAGCTTAAAGTGCCGTGACGGTCGATGGTCGTTTCACTCAAAACGTCATTAAAGGTAATTACACCTTTGGCCTCGCCATTTTTAATCGTGGCATTCCCAATCTCGACTCCATTGGAATCATAAATTGGGAAGGATAGATCACCTGATGAAACTATTCCGGAAGGTAATTCAAAAGGAATAGTATCGCCAGATTCGATTTTGACATTATCAGGGATGCTCCAATTATAACTAACATTAAAATTTAACCAGCTGTACAAGTTATCAGATGGTTGAATCAAAACGCCGTTCATATCGGTAATTTTTGCATCACTGCCAGTTAATCCGTTGACAGTAAGTTCAGCTTTAGGTTCAATCGTGGAATTTGATTGAACAGTTGAACTAGTCGTCGGTGGGGCAACGGTTGCAGCATCAGTAACTTGTGTCGGTGCCTGAAAAACAAACCACAACGCTATAAATGCTCCAAGCATTGATGCAACTATTAATAATCTTTTTAACAGTTTCATATTTAAGCCTCCAATAAGTAATGGAGTTATTTGTTTAATTGAAAACAGTGTAATAAACTTGTTCGTTATTACGACCTCAGTATATGGCCCTGAACCTGCGGAGTAAAATAAATAGACCATTGAGTTACTAATGTTGACATATCATCTACTTGTATGTATACCAATAAATAATGAAGTTGTTTTTTATTAGCAAATTAGACTAATTAATTAATGATAAAGTTATAAATACAATCATATTTTGATAAAAATGTGCTATAGTTTGAGGCAAATAAACCAAAAATCGAAAATATCAGACAATAGAAGTGGAAAAATGAAAAAAGTTGATCGCAGAGTTCAGAAAACCAATCAAGCCCTACAAAAGGCCTTTCAAGAACTGGCCCAAGGCCAAAACTATCATGATATTACTGTTAAAGCTTTAACTGAAAAAGCACAGATCAATCGCAAGACTTTTTATTTACATTATGATTCGATCGATGACTTTGCGGATATGGTTGCACATGAGATTGCTCAACGGTTATTTGCTTCAATTATCGAAACGCCGCTCGATCAAAGTCTGCCAGTCTCAGGGTATATCTTTGATCGTTTCTTTGATTTTTTTGAAAAATCTCGGCAATTTTATACGTTCTTAATGACTTCAAATGAGTATTCGTTTCTGGCTCGAAAAGTTGAAACTGAAGTATCGGTGCAATTAGCGAAAGAATTTAACGATAAATATGAAATATCGCGTCTGGATGCTTATATCTGTGCTAATTTTATCTGCCGGAATACTTTGACGCTCTTTCGAATTTATCACCAAAATAGTCTGGACATTGATCGGAGCCAATTTAAGAATCGGTTGATTAGATTAAACACGACAGGGATAACAACCTTTATTGCAAAGAAATCTGTTCCTAAAAAATTTTTAGAAGAATAAATACAAATTTTGTAAAAAGCGCTATCATTAATATGATAGTTAATTTGGAAGCCTTTTCATTTTTCGGAATGAATAATCTTCAACAATTTAACTAATGGAGGGAGGGTAAATAATGAAATTACAAGAAACTTTAAATCAAAAACAAGTTCAAGGAATAACTTTGACACAAGGAATGCGACAATCAATTTTGATTTTGCAATCGGATGCGATCGACTTGGCAGACTACTTAAACGAGCAAAGTTTAGAGAATCCTTTATTCGATGTGCGGATGAATTTAGATATGCCATTCGTAAGTAATGATGTGAGGAATTATCAAATAAAAGATGAGCAACAATCGCTGTTTGATTATTTATTGGATCAAGTTCAATTAACGATGCGTAAAACACCTTTGCGGGACTTGGTAGTCTATTTGATTGAGCAGTTAGATCCTAATGGTTATTTAACGTTGTCTGATGAGGAGATTTATCGAGAATTACCAGATATTACGCCCATCATGCTGTTGGATGCTAAAACTTTGCTGCATCAATTAGACCCACCTGGGATTGGAGCCAAGGATCTAAGAGAATGTCTTTATTTGCAAGCCGAAGCTGATTCAGCTAATCCAGCCATTCTCTCAATGCTGAGTGATAACTTTGAACTGTTCGTTAAGCATGAATGGAAAAAGTTAAGAAAGGTTTTGAAGTTGTCAAACGCTGAATTACAGGCTGATGCCGACTTCATTCAATCTCTGTCGGCAAATCCTGGTCAAAGATACACTTCGCAAAATGAGCAGTATGTTGTGCCAGAATTGGCTGTCAAAAAAGAAAATGATAAATTAACTTTAGCAGTCACAAAGTATGGACAACCCCAATTGATCTTCGCACAAGAAACATATGACAATTTGAGTTCATCAAATGATAGTGAAGTTCAAGAATACATTAAACGTAAGTATAATCAATACAAGACTTTGGAATACAACTTGCAACGTCGAATCGATACGATTTCCATAATTGGTCGCTGTATCGTTAAGTCCCAATATAAATTCTTTATGCAAGAGAGCGATTCTTTGGCACCACTATTGATTAGAGATGTGGCTCAAAAATTGCAAGTCAGTGAGTCAACAGTTAGCCGTACGATCAATGGTAAGTACATTCAAACTGACTTTGGTATTTTCGAATTGAAGAAATTCTTCTCCCGTCGCAGCAAAGTTACAGTGGGTCAAGATCAATCAGTTGATCAAGTCAAAAATAAAATCAAGATCATCCTGAATGATGAGGATAAATCTAAACCTCTGAGCGATCAAAAGATTTCCGATATTTTACAAAAAGATGGTCTCCAAATAGCACGACGAACAGTAGCAAAGTACCGTGAAGAATTAGGCTTTCCAGCCACTAGTCGTCGTCGAATTTAAAAAGCGTCCTTTTTGAGGGATGCTTTTTCTTTTGGAGAGAATTATTTGTATAATTAACTAATTGAGGGGAGTAACTAAATGAATATCGGACAATTAGTTAATCAAATTGTGTTAATGTTTGGCTTGATGATGATCGGGGTATTGATCAATAAACTTGGTTTCATGCATCCCCAGACTTCCAGCGACTTAACCAATGTTTTATTGTATATTGTATCGCCATGTTTGATCATCAATGCCTTTGAGCAGCCTTATTCGAGTGATCGTTTGCGAATGTTTATGCTCGCAATCCTGGCAGTCTTTTTGCTGTATATCATAGAAATCATTGTGGTCAAAATAGTTTTTCATGGTTTAAAGGATACTAATTTGAAGCAAATCGCTCAGTATGGCAGTATTTATTCCAATGCTGGTTTTATGGGAATACCGTTGATCAGTTCACTTTTTGGTGCCACGGGAGTTTTTTATGCCGTCGTGTCATTGGCAGCTTTTAATATTTTTAGTTGGACGCAGGGGGTATCACTGTTCAAGAACAACGATCAGACAAACGAATCGGCCGACTGGCGCGAAGTTTTACTGAATCCAAATATCATTGCGATTATTCTTGGAATCGTGATCTTGGGTTTTTCTTTTAATTTAGGTGGTTTTCCAAAAGAAATTATTAAGTATGTTGGATCGATCAATACGCCCTTATCAATGATTGTGATTGGGAACAGTCTGGCTAACATCAAATTTAGTCGGCAAATGTTAAATAAGTCCTTATTAATGACGATTTTATTGCGAAATCTACTTTTCCCGATTATTGGGATCTTTTTAATGAAGATAATTGGTGTGACTGGTGTAGCTTTTTATACGACGTTAGTTATGGCCGCATGTCCGGTCGCAGGACTAGTTGTTTTGTTTACGCTACAGGCAAAAGGGGAAACAACTCCGGCAGTTTCTGTGATGAGCTTATCAACTGTTTTGAGTTTAATCACGATTCCTATCGTTTTTGCACTAGGAAGTATTTAGGTTATTAGTTTTGGAAAAAGTAAAAACCCTTGAACGACTAAGTAATAGTCATTCAAGGGTTTTATTTTTCATACACGATATTAGCTTGACTAACTAAAGTATCAACTACCAATTCTTTAGTCTGTATATTGCTGGCAGCTGACTCAATTAATTGGGAGATCTCCTTATTATCAATGCAATTCATGAATTCAAGGCTCAACCAGCGTGTCTTAGTTTCATCTAAAGTCGCTAAATAATATGTGACATCCTGACTTTTTATCGCTGAATAAATTTCTTGTTTAAAAGTATCAGCCGTTTTTTCAGTAAGATCAAAGGTCGTCAATCTCAATGAATAATCATTTTTACCATTGACAATTAGTTCTTGCCGATTTGTTTGTAAATATTGTGGATATAATTCTTGAAAATCCTTCTCTTGCACAACTTTTTTAGCCACTTGTCCATAGTTTTTAAATTGAGGAGAAGCAGCATGTATTTGATATGCCGATTCATTTTGGTAAAGTTCAAAGACATAATTATCGGTACCGGTTTTATCCAAATGTGTTGCATACATCGCAAAGGTACCGGGTTCAGACTGATGTGAAGTTAGTAGATTATGAACACCAGCTTCGACAAAAGTGTCACGTTGAGACGAATCAATTGTTAGATGATACATTCTAAAAATTGGTAACTGCGTTAATTTCATGACCATTTCCTCGCTTATTAATCTAGCGGTGCCAATTGTTTAATGATTTTGGCTGGTACACCGCCAACGACACTATTATCAGGTATATCTTTCACGACCACAGCTCCAGCACCGATAATGACATTATCTCCAATATGAACGCCACCAATAATTGTCACGTTGCCACCAATCCAAACATCGCTACCAACTGTGATTGGTTTCGTATGAGTGATTAGATAATGACTGCCATCTGAACGAGTGCCAAAACGTTGTCTAGCATCGAGGGCGTGTTGTCCGCAGTAAAACTTTGTATCAGGAGCGACAATGACACGGTCGCCAAAAGTAATTAAATTGGAATCTTGGAAAAAACAGTTGCCATTGATAAAGTCATCATCACCAAAACTAATATGTTTGCCATAGATTGCTTCGAAACGACCATTGATAGTCAAATTTTTGCCAACGTTTTGAAATAATTGTTGAGTTATAGCTTTCTTTTCACTTAGATTTGTTGTTTGGTTGAGTCGTTGAACCAACTTTTGACCATCATGCAACATCTCCTGTAGCATTGGGTCACGATAATCATAATCTTCGCCAGCTAATAGCTTTTCATGTTCAGTTTTTGTCATTTAAAACTTTTCCTTCCCATTATCTTATTTCTCTAAAGACCTCTATTCACAATTATCATAAAATTGTTCTGACTCACTGTAAAAGACTCATAATGAATACCTATTCATGCGTAAAAGTTATAGCAGAAAAGATTATCGCTTTAACAATTAAAAAACTGGAATCTCTTGGACTGAAAAGTATCTCCAAGAAACTCCAGTTTATTCTAAATGCTTAAACTACCAAACCAGGCAGACCTTGATGTGAGGGGCAGTAATTGAAAATTACTTTCTGATTTAATACTAGTTCTTAAGGATGTCATGCCAAAAGGCAAGAATTAAATCCAAGATTGGTTTGACGATGGCTAGTCCCATTAATCCTAAATCTACTAACAATAATTTGATCATCCAGGCAATTGATAAGTTGGTGGTGAAGTGAAAGTAGAGGGCAAAGATACTCAAAAAAACAGCCACGAAGGCGAAGATATAGATCACGACTAAGCCAATTAGTTCTTCAGTTTTATTTTCTTTAGTTTCCATACAATCACTCCTTTTGTATACGCTTTCATTATAACCCTAGCTTGGTTTTGAAAAAAGCTCGAAATAAAAAGAACCTAATCTGAAATCCGGATTAGGTTCTTTTGCTTAAAGATTTAAATATTTACTTTCAATGTAATAACCGTCATCCAATTTGGCCCAGACGCTGTAGTTATCTAATTGAACTAACTTTTGTACATAAACTTGTTGTTCGCCATGAAAGCGGTGATTATCCATATCGCCGTAAGGTGTTTTCCAAGCAGTGATATATTGATCGGCATAATACATGATTTTGACTTCACGATTGATATTCATTTGGTCGATCACTGAATAGGTATAGCTAATATTGTTAGCATTTTCAGTCAAGGGACTGTTTAATAGTGCTTTACGTAAAGAAGGCTGTTTGATAATAGTAGTTTTGACTGCTTCAGTATTTGGAACCCAAATGTTTCCCCCCAAGTTGTACCAAATTCTACTATTATATGTCTCCTTCATTGCACGATAAATTTTCCAAGTCGTTCCAAAGGGCAAGGTTTTTTCCAAAGGAACGTTGCTCAGTGGTTCATTGAAGACGTGTGCGTTGTTGATGGTTTCAATATAGAGGTTATCTTCAATTTTAATTGTTTTGATCGGAGTGACATTATAAATATATTCCACTTCTTGTACTTCAGAAGTAAATTTACCAGTTGAAGATTTAGGTGCTTTTGTCAGAAAGCGGCTAGCTTCTTCTAGAGGATGAGTATCGAATTTTTGGTTGAGTTTACCTTCGAGATACTCAGGATCAGAAATCAAATTACCATCAGTGTTTCGATGATAAACGATCACTGGAGCCGACAATTGACTGGAGTAGACTAAATAGATCCCATCATCGTTGGGAATAAAAGTTTGTTGGAAATTGTTAACTGATGACAAAACATAACCAGGGACTTCTTTCCAGGGGATTTCAAGCTTATCCAAGTAATGTCCTTTGATTGTCGTTGCTGGTAGGATATCGTTCCCCAATGAGTCGACGTAGTTAACTTTGATCTCGATATCGTCACGAGCTATTTTCTTTATTTTAGGTGAGAGTACATTATTGTCCATAGTTCTTTCCCCTTTGTGAGAAATATTATGTTTTCTTGCCATAATAATTTCCTTCTAACATTGAATTAAAGCCATTCTAACATGAAAAAAAAGGCAAAAGCCTTTTATATAGGTATCTTAAAGATAATTAAGAAAAATTTAAATTATCTTATTTTTTAATATTTTTTTATAGAAGGATTCGATTATTTAACACGAAAAGTTATTCAATATTGTAAAAAAAAAATTGTTGAATATGAACAATGTGGCCATTAAACAGATGATATAATTCATGTGTAATAATAAGAAAGGGGTTACATCATGAGAAATGCAAAGGTTCGGTGGTTACTAGTAATCATCTCTATTTTCATTTTGTCAGCCTCCACGTTTAATAGAAGGTACAAGGATGTTAATGCTGATGATGCAACAACTGAAGTAAAACCTTATAAAACCCCTAGTGGGAATGCAGCTTATTTTATTGGTTTTCGTACTCGTAGTGGATATATCCAGCAACCTGCTAAGGACACATATATTGAAATTAATAAAACAAAAAATATTTATGCTGATGCTAGACGTTCCGTTGGTGATCAACTACTTGGGGCTGCCTTAACAAGTAGAAACTATCAATGGTATGAATCTAGTGATGGTCAAAATTGGTCAAAAGTAGATAAAAAAGCTGGGGGTACTAAGAAAAACCTCCCATTAACTCCGAACGCAGTTGGAACCAAGTATTATCAATTGGAAACATACTGGTCAGATTTGTTTGGACTGGTTAAAGGCTTCTACCTATATTCAGATGTTGCGGCAGTTCATTGTGTACACGGTCCCACAGATGCTACCGATGGTTCAGTGACAACAGATGATGATTATCTGTATAATTCTAGTAATGATCTTGTCAATACAGATACTTATGCTCGTGCTATTCCAATTCCAGAATACTTTACAGGTTATGTAACTTGGAGTGTTGATAATACTAACTTAGCTACGATTGATTCTGAAACGGGATTACTTGAAGCTAACACTAAACGTATATCAGGAGTAGTGAAAGTCATAGGTACTTTCCATAACCCATCAGGTTCAACGTTTGAAAGAGAAACCACGGTAACTATTGGTGAGGGATTGGAGGATCAAACAGTTCATGCTGGAGAAACTGCAACCTTTAAATTTATGGGAAATATTGGTGAATTAGATGAAGATGATGAAACTTCGTATACTGTTAAATGGTACAAAGAAGATCCAATTACGCATGTAAGAACTCAAGTTCAAAAAGATTCACCAAAGGCATTATCCTACTCAATACCAGACACCACTTTGGATGACGATGGGATGATTGTATTGGCAATTATTTCCATCAAGTATAATGGTAAAACTTATTCATATACTACAAATGAAGCTCTGTTACACGTAATACCAAATGGGGGACCGGATTTATCTTTCACTAATACTTTGAGTAACGAAACTTATAATGATGGGACTAACACAGATAATTCCCTTTATGGTGTCATAAACGGTGATACAGTCAAGTATAAGGATAAAGTAACCAATCAAAGTACTAGCGGGACTCTAAAGAATGGTATATATACGATGCCATTACGCAAAGGAACGACAGTTTCTAATGTTTTAGTAGACGGACAAAGTACTACAAATTATCAAGTGGCAGATGATGATCAAACTGGCAATACAAATGTCACGATACCTGGTCTTGATTTTAAAATAAATCAGAGCCATACGATTGAAATTGATACAAAGGTCAACGGGATTGTCTCCAGAACTAGTTATTCTTCAGTTCCGTATGTTACTGGAACAAATGATAGTAACGAAGATTACAGGGCATTTGGACAAACTGATATCCTGAATTATACGACTGATACAGCAGTAATTGAGAATGTTCAAGATATTGATTATGGAAACGTTGAATCTTATGGAAGGGCTAAACTTTTATCCCGGGCAAATCCGGACTCAAGTTATCCTAATAATGGAATTACAATCGATGATATGAGACGTTACAAGGACCCAATTCAACTAACAGTGAAACAAGGGCAGGCATTGGTTAATTCAAATGGTACCCAATTTGCCGGAGAATTACGCTACTATAACAGCAGCGGATATCAAACACTCGGATCTCAGCCGGCTATTATTACCACTACTACAGCTAATCAACCACTAGATTCGATGAGTTGGAATGCTAATGATGGGCTCTTGCTCTATCAGTTTGCTGGTATGAAAGAATCAGGACTGTATACGGGAACTGTCGACTGGACAATTACCCAAAGCATACAATAATAGTTACAAAAAAAGGCTCCTAGTAATCATTAATTGATTACTAGGAACCTTTGTCTTTGCACCACTAATTATTCTTCAGTATCAGGTGCACTATACTTAGAAACTTTAATTTCGTCTTTATCAAGGTGTGCCTCTAGCTGTTTATCCTTAGGATGATCTAAGAAGTAATCAGCTACTTTGTCTTCAATCTGCTCTTCAATCACACGACGGAGTGGACGGGCACCCATTTTTGGATTATAACCGAGGTCAACCAATTTATCTTTGGCATCCTTAGTTACGTGGATACTTAAGCCTTGATCAGCAATCATCTTATTGGTATCGTCTAACATCAAATCAACGATCTTCAGGAGATTATCCTTCGTTAATGAGTTGAACTCGACAATACCATCGAATCTATTCAAGAATTCTGGTTTGAAGAATTCTGACAAGCGATTCAAGATCGAGTTCGTGGTACCACTTGCTTCAGCACCGAAACCGACATTAGCTTCCTGCAAACCTTGTCCAGCATTTGAAGTCATAATAATGATCGTATCCTTGAAACTTACAGTCCGACCTTGAGAATCTGTCAAACGTCCATCATCAAGAATTTGCAAGAACATATGCATAACATCGGGATGAGCTTTTTCAATTTCATCCAAGAGTACTAGGCTATATGGATTACGACGAACTTGTTCAGTCAATTGTCCAGCTTCTTCATAACCAACATACCCTGGAGGCGAACCGATCAACTTAGAAACTGAATGCTTTTCCATGTATTCAGACATATCGAATCTGATCATCGAGTCCTCTGAACCAAATAGTTCTCGTTCTAATTGTTTAGCTAGTTCTGTTTTACCAACACCAGTAGGTCCAACGAATAGGAAGGAACCAATTGGACGACCAGACTTGTTAAAACCAACTCTGTTACGACGAATGGCTCTGGCAACATCAGCAACAGCTTTATCTTGTCCAATAATGTGGCCCTTTAAATCGGATTCCAAGTTTTTTAGTTGAGCTTGTTCATTCGATTGAAGTTCACCTACAGGGATGTTAGTCTTCTCTTCGATAATCTTTTCAATTTCTTTATCTGTGACAATATTTTGACCCGCAGGTTCGTCTTTATTGTCGTTCTTCATGTTCTGATATTTAGTTACTTGATCACGATAGTAAGCTGCTTTTTCGTAATCTTCATTGCGTAGGGCAGCTTGTTTTTGAACTTCAGCATCAGAGATCTTATTATCTAAATCGGCCATATCAACGTGATTGATCTGCAAATTCTTTTTAGAACCAGCTTCATCGATCAAGTCAATGGCTTTATCAGGTAAGAAGCGATCTTGAATATAACGTGCTGATAATTCAGCTGCAGCTTTAATTGCTTCATTAGAATATTTTACATGATGATAATCTTCATATTTAGGTTGAAGACCCTTGAGAATTTGGACAGTCTCCTCAACGGTTGGTTCATTAACTTGGACAGGTTGTAGACGACGTTCCAAAGCTGAGTCTTTTTCAATTGTGCGGTATTCATTCAAAGTTGTTGCACCGACAAGTTGAAGTTCGCCACGAGCTAGGGCAGGTTTCAAAACGTTACCTGCGTCCATGCCGCCTTCCGCATTACCGGCTCCAACAATTTCATGAATTTCATCTATAAATAGGATGATATCTGTTTCTTTTTGTAATTCATTGATCAACTGTTGCATTCTTTGCTCAAATTGTCCACGTACGCCAGTTCCTTGAACCAGTGAGACTACATCCAAACGGATGACCCGTTTGTGCTGCAGTTTTTCTGGAACATCGCCATCAACGATCTTTTGAGCAAGACCTTCAACAACAGCTGTTTTACCAACACCAGCTTCACCAATTAAAACTGGATTGTTTTTTGTTCTTCTATTAAGTATTTCTATTACACGACTAATTTCCTTGTCACGACCAATAACAGGATCGATTTGGCCCTTTTTAGCAAGAGCAGTCAAATCAACGCCATATTGATCTAAGACTCCGTTACCTCTAGGTCTGCGACCATTACCGCCACCATTGCCGGTTTGAGTTTGGGGACCTTGTTGTTGGAAAGCATTTGGTTGTTGTCCACCATTCAAGGCGTTGAACAAGTCTTCAAAACTAGAAAATCCGCCGTTTGGATTTTGTGCCATATTATTCATACCTTCGTTAGCTTGATTTCTTAATTTTTGATAACAGTCTTGGCAGAGGTTAATTTCTGTTCTTTGACCATTAACACTAGTGTATAGATGAATTGTAGCTTCATTTTTATGACAATTCTGACATAACATTCGCACCCCACCTTTCCTTTATTACAGGATACAACGGTAGTATATAATTAGCACTCGAGTAATGCAAGTGCTAAGTCTTGAAAATTGAATTTTTGTCTTTTTTAAAAATTTTAAAAAAATTTCTTTCAAATCTCTGTGAAAAAGCATTGTAATATAAACGCTTTCAGGCTGTAGCGATGTAAGCGTTAAACGTCTTATCGTACTTGGCTTATTTGAATATTTTTAGTTCAAAGCACTTGTGAAAATTAATAGATAATGGTAAATTAATTAGTGAATATTTGTAGTTTTACTACAGAATTTTATAATTATATGGTGAGGTATTATTATGGAAAAGAAAGATTTTCACATTATTGCAGAAACAGGTATCCACGCACGTCCAGCTACTATGTTGGTACAAACAGCAAGTAAATTCAGTTCAGATATCAACATTGAATTCTCAGGTAAATCAGTAAACTTGAAGTCAATCATGGGTGTTATGTCACTTGGTGTTGGCCAAGGTGCTGACGTTACTATTACTGCTGATGGCGATGACGCTTCAGAAGCTATCGTTGCTATTTCAGACACTATGACAAAAGAAGGTTTGGCAGAATAATGGTTAAGACTATTAAGGGAATTGCAGCTAGTGATGGTATCGCTACTGCAGAAG
The DNA here is from genome assembly GCF_043951805.1 of Companilactobacillus sp. FL22-1. NCBI lineage: Bacteria > Bacillati > Bacillota > Bacilli > Lactobacillales > Lactobacillaceae > Companilactobacillus > Companilactobacillus sp. FL22-1. Next base: position 117,474 of record NZ_JBINJY010000005.1, on the reverse strand, counting down.
CATACCTTTTAGTTCAACCAGATTTGTCTTTCACAAAAAAGAGTATTTCAGATGCTGATGCCGAAGTTAGCCGTCTTAAAGATGCTATTTCAACATCAGATGACGAATTAACAAAGATCAGAGATATCGCTAAAGAATCTCTCGGTGAAGAAGAAGCTCAAGTTTTTGATGCTCACAAGATGATTTTGGCTGATCCAGAATTTACGGGTGCAGTTGAACAAGAAGTTAAAAACAATAGTGTTAATGCTGAACAAGCATTGCACGATGTTTCAGACAACTTCATTTCTATTTTTGAAGGAATGACAGACAACCCATATATGCAAGAGAGAGCAGCCGATGTACGTGATGTTACAAAACGTGTTATGGCCCACTTGCTAGGGGTATCACTTCCAAATCCAGCATTGATCGACCATGATGTCGTTATTGTTGCACATGATTTGACACCAAGTGATACAGCACAACTAAATAGTTTCGTTAAGGGATTTGTTACTGATATCGGTGGACGTACAGCTCACTCAGCTATCATGGCACGTTCACTTGAATTGCCAGCTGTTGTTGGTACAGATACTATTACTAGTGATGTTAAAGAAGGCGATACAGTTATCGTTGATGGTTTGAACGGTGCTGCTGTCGTTGATCCTTCTGATGAAGATATCAAACATTACCAAGAACTAGCTACAAACTTTGCAGCTGAAAAGGCTGAATGGGAAAAATTAAAGAACGAAGCCACAGTTACTGCTGATGGCAAGCACTTTGATATTGCCGCAAATATCGGTACACCAGATGACCTTCAAGGGGTTATTGATAATGGTGCCGAAGGTATTGGCCTTTATCGTACAGAATTCTTGTACATGCAATCAGATAGTCTTCCAACAGAAGATGATCAATTCAAGGCCTATAAGAAAGTTCTTGAAGGTATGAAGGGTAAGCCAGTTGTTGTTCGTACAATGGACATCGGTGGCGACAAGCATTTACCATACTTGCCACTTCCTGAAGAAATGAACCCATTCTTAGGTTATCGTGCTATCCGTATTAGTTTGGATAGACAAGAGATCTTCAGAACACAACTAAGAGCTTTGCTTCGTGCTTCAGCTTTTGGTCAATTACGTATCATGTTCCCAATGATCGGTACTTTGCAAGAATTTAGATCTGCAAAGAAGATCTTTGAAGAAGAAAAGGCTAAGTTAGTTAAAGACGGTGTTGAAGTTTCCGACAACATTCAATTAGGAATGATGATGGAAGTTCCTGCCGCTGCTGTTCTTGCTGACCAATTTGCCAAAGAAGTTGACTTCTTTAGTATTGGTACAAATGATTTGATTCAATACACAATGGCCGCTGATCGTGGTAATGAACATGTTTCATATCTCTATCAACCATATAACCCATCAATTTTAAGATTGATCAAACACGTTATTGAATCAGCTCATAAAGAAGGCAAGTGGGCTGGTATGTGTGGTGAAGCAGCTGGTGATAATACTATGGTTCCATTGCTTTTGAGCATGGGTCTTGATGAATATTCAATGAGTGCAACATCAGTTCTACGTGTTAGAAGTTTGATGAAGAAATTGAGTACCGAAGACCTCGCTACACTAGCTGACCTTGCTGTTAACGAGTCAATTACTAACGAAGATAATAAGAAACTTGTTGAAGAATACATAAACAAATAATAAAGCTGAGAGTGAACCTAAACGTTCAACTTTCAAATTAAAAAAGTATCCCCTGAATCCAGATGGACTCAGAGGATACTTTTTTTGTTGCAGAAATAAGTAGTGATTTTTTTATAGGCCACCGTGTAAAAGAGCAGTTAAATATTGATCTGCATCTTTGGAGGTAGTTTCTGGATCTTCGAAAAGACACCACTCGAGCATGACGATAATAATATCGCTGTAAAAGTTAGCCAGCAGTTTTCGCGGAACTTTACAGTTGCCTTGTGAAGAATAGTTAATAAAAACGATTTGATTAGCTTCTTCTTTGAGGTATCCAGCCATATTTCGCCATAAATGGGAATCAACTCCGTTATTTTGTTTGATATTGGTGAAGAGTTGTCGATTATCATTAAAGAAGCTTAGAAGGCTGTTAAAAGTTTTGATCAAGCCTTCTTCGTTACTCTCTACTGGTGGAACTGTTTGGAGGATCTCCTTACTGATATGAGTCCAAAGGTAGTGTAAGAGATCCATTTTATCATCGAAGTAATTATAAAAAGTTGCCCGTGGATATTCGCTCTTTTCGCAAATATCGTTAACGGTTATCTTATCGAATTCTTTTTCGCTTAAAGTATCGAACATCGCTTGTCGGAAAGCTTTAAGGGTTCGTTTGGCACCGAGCGTCAGATGTTTAGCAACATCGATTTTCATATTGGTTCTCCCCCTGTAACTTTGATATATGAATACATTCCTAATTCTAGCATATGAAAAATAGTTTTAATTAAAAATATTTGTCTAATATTTTACATATAGTCTCTTTTGTCTAAATATAAGCTAATATATAATAATTGTCTCTTGTATAAAAGAATTATTGATTTTATTATGGAGAATGTATTTTCAGAAAACTATTGTTTATTTTGTGTGATATTTCAATTAAGGAGATTAGATTATGCAGAAAAAGTTGAGTAGATATATATCAGCTCTGATTGGCTGGATCGTGGTCGTATTGATAGCATTAGTGGCAATGCCTAATGTTTCGCAATTGGTCCGGAACAAAGGGAATTTCACTTTGCCAAGCTATACTGAAAGCCAACGTGCTGCCAATATAGAGAAAAAGGCTAACGGTAATAAGTCGGTGCGGACTTATACGGTAGTCTTTAAGAACAATAATGCTGGTAAATTGTCGTCATCGCAATCTCAGAAAATTGATGACAGTTTAAATGAATTATCCAACAAGAAAATTCTTAAAATTACTAACGTCATGGGTCCTAGCGATAATGCTGAAACTAAAAAGCAATTGATTGCTAAGGATAAAACGACGCAATTAGCCCAAGTAACAGTTAAGAAGAATAATTACGTTGGTCAACAAGTTAATGAATTACAACGACAATTGAAGATTTCGGGGATCAGTACTTATGTCACCGGGGTCGATGCATTGAATGATGCCTTTTCAACGGTCACTGAAAAGGGGATTCAAAAGACGGAAATTATTGCAATCATCTTTATTTTCATTGTTTTAATTTTAGTTTTCAAATCCCCAATTGTGCCACTGATTTCTTTGCTCAATGTCGGGGTCGCATTCGTCACATCGTTAAGTATCGTGATGAACTTAGCCCAGAAGGTCAATTTCCCAATCTCTAACTTTACTCAAGTTTTCTTAGTCGTAGTTCTGTTTGGTATTGGGACTGACTATAATATCCTGCTCTACAACTACTTTAAAGGAGCGTTGGCTCGGGGACTGTCGGCTAAAGAAGCGTCACATGATGCCCAGATCCATGGTGGTCGGACGATCCTTTACAGTGGTGTTTCCGTATTGATCGGATTCTCCGTACTTGCTCTAGCTAAGTTTTCTTTCTATCAGAGTGCCGTAGGTGTAGCCATCGGTATCTTGATTTTGTTAGCCGTTCTGTTGACCTTGAACATGTTCTTTATGCAAACTTTAGGTGAGAAGATGTTTTGGCCTAGCAAGGTTAGTGCCGGTAGCGGCAAGAGTCGTATCTGGTATGGCTTGTCACGTTCAGCCTTGGCCTATCCAGTTGTGATACTAGGTATCATTGCGATTGTGGCCGTACCATTCTTCATCAACAATAATTCTAAATTGAATTTTAACAACGCTGATGAAGTTCCAAATTCTTATCAAGCTAAAGCGGGTTATGAAATTATTCAAGATCGTTTTAGTAAAGGTATGTCAGCTCCGGCTACGATTTATATTGAGAGTAACCAGAAGATGACGTCACAAGAACGTTTAGCTACGATTGACGATTTAACGACCTATCTTCAAAAAGAACCTGGCGTTAAGACAGTAACCTCAGCTACTGAACCAGGTGGTTCTAAAATTAAGAGTATGTATTTGAAGAACCAATTAGTAAGTATTACTAATGGTTTAACGACTTCTACGAAGGGACTTGAACAAATTAAGTCCGGTTTAAATTCAGCTAGTCAACAATTGCAAAGTGCCAATATTTCTGGCAGCACTGCTCAAGTTCAAGAATTAGCTGATGGTACTAGTCAATTACAAAGCGGTGCCCAACAATTATCAAGTGGGATCGATCAATATACTTCAGGAGTCTCAAGCGTCAATAGCGGTCTACAGAGTGCTAATAGTCAGTTGCCAGCTCTAACAAGTGGAGTATCTACGTTAAGCAGCAGTTCAGCACAATTAGCTTCCGGTATGTCGCAATTGCAATCACAAGTTAATGCCTTATCAGGTCAAGCAACACAATTATTAACTTTGATGCAAGCATCTGGTCAAAATACGTCCGCTGCTGCTGGTGAAATGGCTCAGTTGCAAGGAGCAATTGGCCAATTGAGTACTGGTTCATCAGCTCTTTCAGCAGGGATGTCGCAATTACAAGGACAAATTCCAACTTTAACTTCTGGAATGTCCACGTTGGCTAATGGTACCAATACGCTGGTTGGAACGAGTTCTACTTTAACCAGTGGTGGTCAAAGTGTAGCCAGCGGTGCTTCAACTGTTAATAGTGGTGTTCAACAGATGAATACCCAATTGCAACAAATGGCTTCCCAAGTTACTGAACTCGAATCAGGACTATCTTCAGCTAATGATGGATTAGATACTTTAGCTCAAGGTAATTCAACGATGAAGAGTTATCTTGATGGTTTACGTACATCATACGTTGGCGATACTTTCTATCTACCAAAATCCACTATCAAGAGCAGTGCCTTTAAACCAGCACTAGATGCTTATATGGATAAGAACCGTAAGATTGCATCATTGACTGTAGTCTTCAAAGGTGATCCAAATAGTGATACTACTTCTAAGCAACTTAAGACTTTGGAAGCTGATATGAATTCCAAGTTGAAACATGGTCCATTGAAGAATGCTAAAGTTGCCGTTGGTGGACAAACTTCCCAAAATAATGACTTGAGAACTTTGGCTAATGGTGACTTTGGACGGACAGCAACTATCATGACAATCGGTATCGGAATTGCCTTGATCGTAGTTACTGAGTCCATCTTGCAACCATTGACGATCATTGGAACTTTATTGTTAGCTTATGAGATGTCAATGGGTATCACCCGTATCTTCTCGAAGATGGTTCTAGGTGATAACTTGTTAAGTTGGAATACGCCATTCTTTACTTTCATTATGTTAATGGCTTTAGGTGTCGATTACAGTATCTTCTTGATGGTCAGATTTAAGGATGAACCAATGCCTGATCTCAAAGAACGGATGTTGAACGCTGCCACCGCTATCGGTACAGTAGTTATTTCCGCCGCTATTATCTTGAGTGGTACCTTTGCCGCCTTGATTCCGTCAGGTGTTACAACCTTGATTCAAGTTGCTTTAGGCGTTATCTTTGGTTTGATAATCTTAGTTATCTTCCTACCACTAACTTTATCGTCACTGATAAGTTTGAATGAATGGCACGAGAAGCGGATGCTCGAAGGAAAGAGACCAACCGGTTCGAAGAAGAAAAAAACTGATGAGGCCAAAAGTGCAGCTGATTCAGAAGCATAAATGAAATTAATACGTTTTGAGAGTTAGATAAGAGTTTTGTCTGATTCACAACGACCAATAAAACCAGTGCGTCGATCATTAAAGATGATTGGCTCACTGGTTTTTTGTGTTTAAATTATTTTTAAGAATTATTCGATATCAGGACAATCTTTTTAAAGAGAATATAATTTAGTTGGACCAAATAATTTATGGAGGGATTATTTTGAAAAAGAGTACATCATTATTATTCAGTGGATTACTAGTTTCTGGGATGGTCTTGGGTGCAACAGTGACAACACCAACTACTGTCCATGCTGACAATACCGCGACTACTCAAGCAACAACGAATGTAACGAATACCGTTTCGTTCTATGATCAAAATGGTGATTTTATTCGTAGCCAAAGCTTGCAAGGTGCTCAAGGATCAGCTATCAATTATGCTCCAGATGGTTATGCTATTCCAACTAATAACAAAGCCGTTTTTGGTGCAGATGGTTCTACAGTAAAAGCTATTGTTAATCAAATGATTTCAGTCAAAGTTAACTATGTCGATCAAAATAATAAAATAGTGGATTCAGAAGTTGTTAACGGCGGTGTTGGTAACACTTATAAGTTGACAGATATTCCTGCCGGTTGTAGTTGGGTCAATGATTCAGAACAAACAATTACTTTGGAACAAGGCAAAGAATATAATGTTGCTGTAAATAGAAAAGTCTTTAATACATTGATCTTTAAGACTGCTGATAATTCAGAAGTCGATCGTACGGAAGTATTTGGCGACAAGGTCGGTGATAAGGTCGAATTAACTCAAGCTCAAATTCCAGTTGGTTACAAGATCGATTCAAATAGCATCACACTTCAAAGCGATAACAATACTCAATTTATCACCGTTACAAAAGCTGATTCTGGTGAAACAGCTACTGGTGTTGTAACAGTTAACGATAAAACTGCACAGTTATATACCATTTATGGAAATGTCATCAGTGGACGTACATTAGCAGCAAACAGCTCATGGAAGACTTTTGGTACTAAAGTAATCAATGGTCAAACTTACTACAAAGTTGCTTCTAACGAGTGGGTCAATGCCAATGATGTTACAGCTACTAACAATACAGTCACACCATTCTCAAATGTAGTAGCAACAAGTGGTTCAGTTGCTAAACTTTATGACAAGAATGGTAAGGAACTTTCCGGCCGTGGATTGGGACCAAACACAAGCTGGCGTACAGCTAATAAGATGGTCTTAAATGGCAAGACATATTATCAAGTAGCAACTAATGAATGGGTTGACGCAAGTACTGTTACCGTAGTTGGTCAAACAACTAATAATGATTCAAACGTTAAACCAGCAGTTGGTGTTGTAACTATTGGTTCAACTGTGGCTCAACTATATACTAAAGATGGTACAGCTATTTCTGATCGTGCTTTAGGACCAAATTCATCATGGAAGACTGCTAATAAGATGACACTTAATGGTGAAACTTATTACCAAGTAGCAACTAATGAATGGGTTAAAGCAAGTAATCTAACGAAATAATTAGTCACCAAGCGAGTAATTCGATCTTTTGAGAAAAGATTGAGCGACTCGCTTTTTTGTTGTGGTATAGTACGCTAGGTAAGAAAAATGACTGAAGGGAAATGAACCTAGCGATGAAAAAAATAATTTGGCTGATAATGGGAGTAATGTTGTTATCATTAAGCTCCTGTACTAATCAGTCACCATCTAGTGCACCTGCAGTCAAAACAATTCGTCAGAACAAAACTAAGTGGAATAGACGATTACGTCAAGCTGTCGACTTAGATAAGAAAATATCCGATCAGACGCCAACTATTCCGCCTGCATATGATGACTCTAGTATGTCCTGGCAGCGTTTGACAGCTGGCAATCAATTGCTTGTAAAAGCTCAAGTGGTTAATTTACAGCCCGAGTTAGGACGCTTAGTCACCGAGACCAAAGCCACGATTTATATTGAAAAAGTAATTTCTGGCGATAAATCTTGGCAAGGTAAAACTATCAAAACGGAATTTTCCGGTGGTCTAGCTCGAGTTAAAGATTACGTAAATGTGTTTACGGATAAAGATACTACGAAAGATTTTGGCTTTGATGATCCTAATACGATTATTCGAGCCAGTGATCCAAGTATCCCGATGCCTCAAATTGGCCAAAAAATAATTATTGGCTTGAATCGTTTTCGAGCTGAGAATGAAAATCAAAAGAAGATGTATCAGCACTTTGGCCTAAGCCGAAAGAATTTCTTTGTGATCAATAATCCACAAGTAACGTATTGGACTCAAGAATCAAAAACTTATCGCTTGAATAATCCCGCTTTTCTAAAAGGTAATCTCAAAAAATATCCCAACTTAAAACGGATCACTGAACGCTTAAATAATTTTTAATGATTTATTACTTGGGAGAAATGCTCTGAATAAATAGAATTGGTATAGGTCTGACGAAAGGTGACAATTCGTCAGATTTTTTTATAATTAAAAATAATTTTTCTTGTGGAACACCTGATCTGACAACCATATGTTCGTGTCAAGATAAAAATTTTCATTTACCCACTTGAAATTTACTCGGAAGTTTAAATTAAAATAATCATTGCTTAGTCTTCAAAATGGGGGCTAAAATAGTAGTTGCAATTTGTTTTACTCGCTTAAAAATTTAATCGATTTATAAATCTAAAATTACAGAAATAACAAGGATTGCTAATAATTACTAAATGTCAATGGTAATAATTAACTACTATATCTTGTTATTTTTTATTTTTGAGGGTACTATATATTGTGTTATCTTAATTATGTGGAGTGATCAGTAATGGACGTTATTAATAAAGTTATTTTGTCAGATGAATTTATCGAAAATGTTAAAAAAACAATTAAACCCCACTGGGGTGAACTAGGTTGGGTCACCTATAAACGAACATATGCCCGTTGGATTCCTGAACTGGGTCGAACTGAGAACTGGTCAGAAACTGTAAAGCGTGTTATCGAAGGAAATATTAATCTTGACCCTCGTTTGAAAAAAGACGATTTAACTGATGAAGAATATGCCGGATTAGTTAAAGAAGCTCAACAATTATACAAATTGGTCTATGGCTTGGCAGCTACACCATCAGGTCGAAATCTGTGGATCTCAGGAACAGAATATCAACATCGCAACGGGGATGCTTTGAATAACTGTTGGTTCGTGGCTATTCGTCCTCAAAAGTATGGTGAAAGCCATATCGTGCCAGATTATTTGCAAAAGGATCAACTCGCAGTTTCAATGCCATTCTCCTTCATGTTTGATCAATTGATGAAGGGTGGCGGCGTTGGTTTCTCTGTTGTTCCTAGCAACATGAAGTTAATGCCTGAGGTTGATAATAAAGTCGATTTAACTGTAATCATTGGTAAAGAGAGTGCCTCTTATAAAGACTCTATCGAAGCTGGTGCAGTTGATCGTGACGATTGGTTGGCTGAAAATGACATTTCTGCTACACGTCATTATGAAATTCCTGATACCCGTGAAGGTTGGGTCATCGGAAATGCTAATATGATCGATGCTCACTTTGCTGACACTAACGATGGACTTGATCAAGTCGTTCTTGATATTACTGATATCCGTGCTAAAGGCGAAAAAATCAAAGGTTTTGGTGGAACTGCTTCCGGTCCCATACCATTGATTGAAATGTTTTTCGATATTAACGAAGTATTGAATAATGCGGTTGGACGCAAGTTGACTTCGGTTGACTGTACCGATATGGGTAACTTGATCGGTAAGACGGTCGTAGCCGGAAATGTTCGTCGTTCAGCAGAATTAGCTTTGGGCGGTGCAACTGATGACGACTTCATTACTATGAAACAAGATCAAAAGAAACTCTACCATCACCGTTGGGCTTCTAATAACAGTGTGGCAGTTGATTCTGAATTCAAACGCTATGCACCAATTGCCGACTCCATTACTCACAATGGTGAACCTGGTATTGTGAACTTGGAATTATCCAAGAACTATGGTCGTGCCATCGACGGTTATCAACCAGGAATCGATGAAGGTGTTGAAGGAACTAATCCATGTGGGGAAATTTCTTTGAGCAATGGTGAACCATGCAACTTATTTGAAGTCTTTCCATTGATTGCCACTGAGCAAGGCTGGAGTTTAGAGGAAGCCTTTACGTTAGCTGCCCGTTATACTAAGCGTGTTACTTTCAGCAATTACGATTGGGAAGTTTCTCGTAATGTTATTCAAAAGAATCGTCGAATCGGAGTGTCAATGTCTGGTATTCAAGACTGGATTTTGACTACATTCGGTAATCGTGTTGTGACCGGTTTTGAACCTACCACTGATCCTGAAACAGGAGAAACAGTCCAAAAGCCAATTTACGATCAACGTGTTGTGAAGAAATTCGATGACTTGTACAAGACAGTCGTTGAAGCTGACAAGGAGTACTCACAAGTTTTAGGATGCAAACCATCAATCAAACATACAACAGTTAAACCTTCAGGTACTGTTGCTAAGTTGGCTGGGGTTTCTGAAGGTATGCATTTCCACTATGCAGGTTACTTAATTCAACGTATCAGATTCCAAGATTCTGATCCATTATTGCCAGCTCTAAAGGCTTGTGGATACAAGATCGAACCTGACGTTTATACGAAACATACAATGTGCGTCGAGTTCCCAGTTAAAGCTGTCAACGCCGACAATCCAAACTTTGCTTCTGCCGGTTCAGTTTCAATTGCTGAACAATTTGCTACTCAAGCTTTCTTACAAACATATTGGTCTGATAATGCTGTTAGTTGTACGATTACTTTCCAACCAAGCGAAGCTGATCAAATTGCTCCATTGATGTACCAATATAGACATTTGACGAAATCGACTTCACTGTTGCCTTATAGTGGTGCTGACTTCAAGCAAGCTCCAAAGCAACCAATCGACAAGAAGCTTTACCAAAAACGTGAAGCAGAAGTTAATGAGAATGTTGCAGCTGTCTTTGCTCAACAAAATGACAATCACGATAAGAAAGATATCGAATTGGTCGATCAATCAGATTGTGCTGGTGGAGCATGTCCAATTAGATAGAAATAATAAATCGGCTATAAGATTAGCCTTTAAGATACTTAAATCCCCTGATCAAAAAAAGATCAGAGGATTTTTTTTTGGAAAAAATTTGAGTTGTTAATATTTCACTTTTGGTCAATGTAAAAGAGCTTAAACTTTACAGTTTATGTTTACAGTTGTAAACTGTAGTTTGTTAAGAGATTACAAATGTAAACTGAATGGAGGACCAAGTTTTGACAGAAATTACAACGATGAGTCATGCAGAGTGGCAAGTTATGAGAATTATTTGGACTTTAGGTCAGGCTTCAAGTAAGCAAATCATCGAGATCTTGGAGCGTAAAACTGGTTGGAAAGCTGCGACAGTCAAAACTTTGATGATTCGTCTCCAAAAGAAGCATTTTCTTCAAGCCGATGAAACAAAACGTCCCTATATTTATCAACCCCTGATTGGTGAAGAACAGGCGATCCACGAGAGTGTCAATGAACTTTTTGATAATCTCTGTTGTATGCAAAAAGGGCATGCCATCAATGATTTGATTGAAAATTCAGCAATCTCACAAACTGACATTGCCACATTGCTACAGACTTTGAACCAGAAAGCCAAGACGGCTCCTAAAGAAGTTGACTGTGATTGTTTGGAAGCTAATTTGAAGTGAGGTGAGTGAATGATGAAAGATATGGATATGAAACACGATAATATGAAAATGGACATGTCTAGTGGCCACGATATGATGATGCATGGCGGTCAGATGATGGACATGGGTGACTTAAAACAAAAATTTTGGCTCTCATTAGTTTTAGCGATTCCCGTCTTTATTTTGTCACCATTTATGGGACTTCACTTACCATTTCAATTCCAATTTCCTGGGTCTGACTGGATCGTTTTGATTTTGTCGAGTGTGCTTTACTTTTACGGAGGCAAGCCATTTTTAACCGGGGCAAAGGGCGAATTAGCTCAGAAAAAGCCAGCCATGATGACTTTGATTACTATGGGCATAAGTGTAGCTTATATTTATAGTTTGTATGCTTTTGTGATGAATGATTTATTGCATTCAACAACCAAAATCATGGATTTCTTCTGGGAGTTAGCTTCCTTGATCGTCATCATGCTTTTGGGACACTGGATTGAGATGAAGTCGACGATGAGTGCGGGCAATGCCTTACAAAAAATTGCCTCACTAGTTCCTGATCAAGTGCATTTAATTCATGAAAATGAGGTTACTGATCAGGATATTTCAATGGTCAAAAAGGGTGACATTATTGAGGTCAGAGCCGGCGAGTCAATTCCTTTAGATGGTCATATTACGGCTGGTAGTGGCTATATCAACGAGTCATTGATCACCGGAGAATCTAAAGCGGTCAAAAAAGCTATCGCCAGTTCCGTTGTCGGTGGTTCCATTAATGGTGACAGTACTATTAAGGTACAAGTCGATAAGACTACGTCTGAGGGTTATTTATCACAGATCAGTCAACTAGTATCTGATGCACAAAATAATCGTTCCAAGACGCAAAAATTGGCTGATAAGGTATCTGGTTGGCTCTTCTATGCGGCTTTAACGGCAGGAATCTTATCGTTTATTTATTGGTTGATCTTCGGTAACATGAATACAGCCTTGAACCGGTTAGTTACAGTATTAGTTATCGCTTGTCCACACGCTTTAGGACTAGCTATTCCTTTGGTGATGTCTCGCAGTACTTCAATTGCGGCTACTAACGGCTTGATTATCCGTGATAATCAAGCGATGGAAAATAGTAAAAAAATCGATTATATTGCCATGGATAAAACGGGTACTTTGACTGAAGGTAAATTTACTGTTAATGGCTTGCAAAGTATTGACAGTTCGATAGATGATCAGAAACTTTTGGCGATTATTGCTGGGATAGAAAAGGGTTCGAGTCATCCGATTGCACAAAGTGTTTTGGATTACGTTCAAACTAAACAAGTTTCAATAGCTTCAGTCGAAAACGTCAAAGCACTCAAGGGTTATGGTATGAGTGCAACTTTAGCTGGTGAAAAATATTACTTAGTCAATATGAAGTATTTAAATGAAAATAGGGTTCTTGTTGATAAGGAACTTGTTAAAAATTACTCTGATCAAGGCAATACTATCAGTTACTTGCTTCACGATAAACAAGTTCTAGGTTTTATTGCCTTAGGGGATACGATCAAACCTAACACGATCGAGTTCATTAAGGATCTGAAGTCTCGCCATATCACTCCAATCATGTTGACCGGTGACAACAAAGAAGCTGCAGCAATAATGGCTCAACAGATGGGAATCGACGAATTTAAGGCAGAATTGTTGCCGGAAGATAAACATCAAGTCATTAAGCAATTAGAACTAGCAGGTCACCACGTGATGATGGTCGGAGATGGGATCAATGATGCACCAAGCTTAGCGGCGGCAACGATTGGTGTAGCCATTGGAGCTGGTACTGACGTCGCTATCGATTCGGCTGATGTGGTACTTTACAATTCTGATCCATTCGATATTATCAAGTTCTTGAAATTGTCACAGAACACTTACCGGAAAACAGTTGAGAATCTCTGGTGGGGAGCTGGTTACAATATCATTGCCATTCCTCTAGCAGCTGGTGTCATGGCAGGAGTAGGATTTGTCTTAAGCCCAGCTATTGGAGCAGTGGTAATGTCTTTATCAACAGTAGTGGTGGCAATTAATGCCTTAACACTGAAAATGTAAAAAAAATGAGTATTAAATATCAAAAAGATTGCTAAAATTTTAGCAATCTTTTTTCGTATTAATGACATAAAATAAATAGTTACCAAAATATATAAATTAAAAAAGCTTGTTATATAGTTTAAGAGTTTGAAAGCGCTAACGGTTGAAAAAAGGTATTCGACATAATACACTGTATTTGATAATAAGGTAGGTGACGAGACATGGGAGTAATTTCTTTCTATTTAGATGGACAGGACGAAAAACTGATTAAAAATTATGCAAAATCTAAAAATATCAGTGTATCCTCATTTATTCGTTCAGTAGCGGTCGAAAAGATCGAAGACGATTTGGACGATTAACTATACGAAAAGGCTATGAATAACTCCAAGAACTGTAGCCACGACATTTCCTTAGCACAATTGCGTAAAGAAATGGAGGCATACTGTTGAATCTAAAAAGCAATTTAAGAGCGTTTGAAGCTTGGCAGATAATCAGTTCACCTCCTGTCTTAAAGTATAAGCAACACCTTTTATGCTTAAACGTAAATACCCCCTGATTCAATTTAGAATCGGGGGGTATTTGTGTTGAGGTTAAAAAATTAAATGATTTAGTTGTAATAAGGTAAGTCCAAAAAGCTGATAATCATTTCCGTTCCTTGATCGGGTTGGGATTTGACATCAATTGAATGGCCTAACTTATCAATCATTTTTTTGGCTAAGTATAATCCCATACCAGTTGACTTACTGCCAGTAGTCCGGCCATTTGAACCAGTAAAGCCTTTATTGAAGATTCGACTGATATCTTGGTTAGAGATACCAATCCCATTGTCCTTGATGTGCAAGGCGATGTTGTTATCCTCATTAGTCGTGAAGATATCGATTTTGCCACCGGTTTCAGTGTACTTCAAGCTGTTGGATAAAATTTGATTGATGATAAAACTCAACCATTTTTCGTCGGTCAAGATTTTTTGATCGGTAATATCGAAGTGAATACCGATCCGCTTACTGATAAATATCCGTTTATTAGTTCGGATGCAGGCTTTCACAATATCGTTAAGATTTTGTTCTTGAATCAAATAGTCGTTGGAGAAGTTATTCAGTCTCGCAAAATAAAGGGCTTGGTCGACGAGATAATCGATTTGGTCAATCTCTTCTGCAATCAAATTAGGATCGAGTTGACTGTCTTGGGACAGTTTTAAAGCCGAAAGTGGCACTTTGATATCGTGGACCCAAGATTCAGTGTATTCTCGTTGATCTTTTTGATTTTGATAAAGCTGAGTCAATTCATTTCTAAATTCTAAAGAAATATTATTAATTTTGGTTTGAATGAATTTTTGTTCGTTGTTGCGGGCACCGTTGAGCTCTTTGGAAAGATCCTCTTGATAATCGCTCAGCTGTTGATACCAAGCTTTTTTGTGGTTGTAAGAGATGACTAAATTAGCAACTAAAAAGATCAACGCTAAGATCCAGGTGTAGATCAATGTTCCTGAATGAAATTTGACTCGTGGGTCTAAGTAAAAAACAATTTCAATAAAAGTCATCCCAATTAACACAATCAGAATGGAATAAATGTGGTCTCGTAAATATTTAAGAAATGTCATCTGCTACCTCTTAAGGAATGATATATCCTTGGCCAACTTTGGTGACGATATAGTTCTTTAGGCCGTATTTTTCGATTTTGCCGCGCAGGCGATTGATATTGACAGTCAACGTGTTATCATCCACGAATCGCTCATCGTCCCACATGAAGTTCAAGAGTTGCTCACGAGTGACGATTTTACCTTGATCTTTTAATAGACGTTGTAAGAGCTTGTATTCATTTTTAGATAAGTCAATCTTGTTATTGTCAATTTCAACCGTTCCACTGGAAAGATTCAGTTTGAGACCATTGTGTTCGATCACGTCGTCAGTCCGTTTGGTAAAATCATAAGTCCGACGTAACAGAGCGTTGATTTTGGCGATTAAGATATCGATCGAGAAAGGTTTTTCAACGAAATCATCCGCTCCCATGTTCATTGACATAATCTGGTCCATGTTGGAATTTCGTGAGGAGATAATAATGATTGGGATTTTAGAAACCTTCCGAATCTCTTGATTCCAGTAATAGCCGTCGAAAACAGGTAAATTAATATCAAGTAAGACCAAATCAGGTTGATAATCATTGAATTGTTCAATAATATTATTAAAATCTTTTGTGATATAGGAACTCATTTGCCACTTTTCAAGATTTTCACTGATTAATTGAGAGATAGAAGGATCATCTTCAATAATCATAATTTTTGCCATAATAAAATTCCCTCCGTGCTAGAATAGAGACACTATACAATATGATAACAATAATTAATTGAATTTGGAGAAGAAACGGTGCAAATTGTTGTAAAGAATATTTCAAAGGACTTTGGTAAGAAAAAGACAGCCGTCCATGCTATCAAAGATATCAGCCTTGAAGTTAAGCAAGGTGAATTTTTGGGAATAATGGGACCTTCTGGAGCCGGAAAAACCACGCTTCTAAATATGATCTCGACTAATGAACGGCCTGACCACGGTCAGATAATTGTTGATGGATTAGATTTAACACAATTGCATGATCGTGATCAAGCAAAATATCGTCGCAATAAAATGGGATTTATTTATCAAAGTTTCGAATTACTCGACTCTTTGAATGTTAAAGAAAATATCATTTTGCCATTGGCATTAAGTCGTTCAAACAAACATCTGATCGAACAGCGGTTCAATTATATGACGCAGTTGCTCGATATTGAGAAATTAACTGACCGGGCAATTGATGAGCTATCTCTCGGACAACGGCAGATCGTTGCGGCTGCTAGAGCTTTGATCAATCGACCGGAGATCTTGTTTGCCGATGAACCAACAGGTTCGCTTGATTCCAAGTCAGCCACAATTCTGTTGAATTATATGCAGATGGTTAATGAAAAAGAAAGTACGACTATTTTGATGGCGACGCATGATGCTTTTACAGCCAGTTATTGTAGTCGAGTGGTCTTTATCAAAGATGGGGCATTTTTCTCAGAAATCGTCAATCCGGGAAATCGTGATAAGTTTTTTGAGCAGATCATCAATATGCAACGAACAATTGGCGGAGGCGATTATTTCAATGTATCACAAAATTATTAAACGTAGCCTTTCCAATATGAAAGATAGTTATTTGATCTACATTTTATCTTGTAGTTTGGCGATTGGAATTTTCGGTATCTTATTATCAATCGGCGACAATCCTTCAGTTCATTTAGCGATGGAGTGGTGGGATAGGTTCATTTATGAAATATCGACCATGATGAGTTATATTTTTGCCATCTGTGCCTTTGCTTATATGATTTACGTGGGCGGATTTTTTGTTAAACAGCAACGGAATGAATTTGTGACTTTTGAAAAGTTAGGGATGCAACGTTGGATGATCGTTATGATCAGTTTCTTGCAAACCACACTTGTACAAGTCATTGCTTGGGTGATTGGGATCGCCTGGTTGCTGATTTTTCAAAAGTTCATGGGTATGATGCTCCTTTATTTAATGAAAATTCCTTATAATTTTAAAATGTATATCGGGTGGGATAAAGCCTGGGTTTTAGCTGAAATGTTTTTGGTTTCAACTCTGATTTTGAGTTTAATCAACGCCATCAAAACCATCCGGATTTTGCAGAAGAAACAACGAAGAACGATTGTCAAAACTCGGTGGTGGTTACGAATACCAGCGGGAATTTTAGGCGTAATTTTGTTATTGACGGCCCAAGTGACAACTATCTATCTCTTTAAGGATATGAGAACAATCAGTTATTCGTCCCGACCATTTCTTGAAATTATGTATATTATGGGGGCTGACGTTTTTGGAACTTACCTAGTCTATTTCGGCTTTTTACCGTCGATTTTGAATACTTTGGAAAAAATTCATTCGATTTTTTATTCCGGCATCAATATCTTTTCGTTCAAGTATTTGAAAGAACGGCTTTTTCAAAACATTTCGATTCTGTGGTTCGTAACTGAATTATCAGCCTTAGCTTTAGCACTGTTGATGTTTTGTTATTTTGGTTATCAAGCAGTCCATCAAAATTACAACAGTGCCTATCCATTTGAACTGGCAGCAAATAAGGATACTGTTAAGGTAATTCGTGAAGAGTTGCAGAAAAATAAGTCTAAGATCAAAGGAGAGTATAAGACCGACGTTAAGATCAATTTGGTTTCGTACTACAGTAAAGCAAGTGGGGACTTTGTCAAGCAACCAATGACTTTTATGTCATATTCCTCTTATCAGAGTTTACCTAAACGTATGCGAAAGTATAATCCCAAGATCAATCGCCATCAGTTTTTGAAAATCGATTATAATTCTTCAATTATGTATAATGACGATTCTGATGAACATGATATTGAAGTCAAGGATTCACCGATCATTCCCGTAGCTAAGCAAGGTAACTCCTTCCCATATGGAAGTTCAATGCACTTTGGACCAATGATGATCGTACCTAATTCGTATTATCAGAAGATGCCTAGCGAAGTGCATGATACTTTTTACGGCTGGGATTTCAAAAAGGGCGACCGTCTGAAACGAAGTCAATTACAGAAGCTGAATAATTATCGTGACGCTTACTATATGAAGGTCAATTTTAAATCATCACTGGCAGAATCAACGATTCAAGTCATGAAAAAAGAACCCTCTAAATATGGACCATCTACTTATACGCAAGCTGGATTTTTGCGACAAGGCAATATCAAGAAACGATTTAAACAAGGTGGCGGTTTCTATCTTTTTATCGTCGCATTGTTCAGTGTTTCCTTGTTGGTTGCTTTAGGTAGTGTTCTGACATTACGGATTCTCTTACGTGACGATTATCAGTCTCGACAACTCCGGACCTTACAAAAAATTGGTGTCGAAGAAAAAGAGATCAAGCATATCATTAGGCGTGAAAATACCCTGACTTTCTTGATCCCGATTATTTTTGCTTTGATGCAATCCTTTTCGGCCATTGCGATGTTTGACTTTGGTCGCCATATTTCAATGAATATTATTTTGATCTACGGAGGTTATATTATTCTCTACGGATTATTCGGAATAATCAGTTACCAAGTTTCCTGGCGTGGCGTAAAGCAGAAGTTTAATCTATGACCGAATAAGCTTTCGAGAAAAAGCCAAAGTCTTCCTCATTACTGCCTTGAATTTGAGTCTGGATCTCTTGTTCTAACAAATGATTCCACGCTTTGATTTGGCTAGTTTCAGTAAAAGTCTTAATTATCAAATATTCTCGAAGACTTTCCCTGTTTTGAAAGGTAATAGTTGCGTTAGAATTAAAAGAGTATTGCTGGGTCCCAAACAGCTTATCTTCAAACAGCTTAGCCTGATCGGCATTCAATTTTAAATACGTTAAGGAGTATAGCTGCTTATTTGGGTCGTAAAAACCATTGATACTATGATATTGTGCAGATGTTGATAATTTTTTTATCAAAAGATGGTCCGCATTGGCATGAAATAAGGGTTTTAATAAGGTGTCAGCTGAAGTTAGTTGACTCTTTAAAAAATTATATGTGCCTAGCTTTAATGTTATGTTCATAATTTGTTGAAATCCTTTCAATTAAATTTTTTGGAGGTTTTCTATGTTAGTTACAGTTTTAGGATTTTACGGTGGATATCCCCACGACGGTATCGGAACGTCAGGTTATTTATTACAAGATGGCAAGCAAAAGATTCTGATCGATTGCGGCAGTGGCGTTTTGAATGCCTTGTCCAAGTACATGAAACCGACTGATCTTGACGCCGTCGTCTTATCCCACTATCACCATGATCATACAGCAGATGTCGGAGTTTTGCAGTACGAATGGCTTGCTGCTAAAAAAGAAAATCTACTACCTATTTATGGTCATACTCAAGATTTTGTCAACTATGCACAATTGACAGTTGAAAATGCCACTCAAGGAATAGCCTATAATGACTATGAACCAACTGAGATCGGCAACTTGAAATTTGAGTTTCTCAGAACTGTTCATCCAGTTCCGGCCTATGCTATGCGCATCACTGATCAAGAAGGTAAGGTTTGTGTCTATACAGCTGATACAACTTATTTCGATGGCTTAGTAGATTTTGCCAAGGATGCTGATTTATTGATTGCTGATACTAATTTTCCAGAGAACGTGACTGGTCGTAAGGCTCACTTGAACACTAAAGAGGCTGGTACTCTAGCTAAAGAAGCTGGCGTTAAACGGCTCTTGATCAGTCATTTGCCACAGACGGTTGATTTGGAGAAAATGTTAGAACAATCACAAAAGTATGCCGGTGATATTCCAGTTGTAAAATCCTTCCAAGGATTGGAAATTGACTTGTAAGCAAGCTAATTCAGCAATCTGCTTTCAATGAAAGTACTATTAATTATAACTAATGTAATAAATTAAATAAAGTTTATATAATTTGTGAACAATTCACATAAACAGTGATTTGATGGGTACATGTTTTCACAAAATGATAGTTTTCGAACAAATATTCGTAATTTTTTATGAAAAACTATAGATTTTATTATTGGAGTAAGTTACAATATTTATGTGTTTAAAGAGTTTGAAACTACACAGGAAAGGAGAGATTATTTATGGTTACCATTTATACATCTCCAAGTTGTACTTCATGTCGTAAGGCCAAGGCTTGGCTTGAACAACATGACATTCCTTACAAAGAAAGAAACATTTACTCAGAACCTTTAAATAAGCAAGAAATCAAACAAGTATTACAAATGACTGAAAACGGAACGGAAGAAATTATTTCTACTCGTTCCAAGGCTTTCCAAAATCTTAAGGTTAATTTGGACGATTTAACGATTGATCAACTGTTAGATTTAGTTCAAACAAACCCAGGTCTCTTGAAACGTCCAATTATCATGGATGACAAACGACTTCAAGTCGGTTTCAATGAAGATGAAATCAGAAGATTCTTGCCTAGAAGTGTTAGAACTATGGAACTTCAAAAGGCTCAACTTATGGCTGGACTATAAAATTAACCAGATCACTTTCTTTTTTGGGGAGTGATCTTTTTTTATTAGGAATTGGTAAAGGCACTTATCGTTTTAGGACGGTAAGTGCTTTTTGTCGCTTAATTACCAAATTTTAACAGTTTGAGGATTAAGCAAAAAATTTGACAAAAAAACCAATTTCAAAAAAATTTTTTTATTCTAATTAGGAATAAATTAATATCCCTCATGTAATATACTGCTCTATGAGAATTAATTGGGAGGACTTATCTATGGTTGTAAAGAGAACTCAAAATAAAAGCGGCCCGAGTAGTAACAACAGGCGGCGTATCGTCTTTTTAAGTTTAATCTTTGGAATCGGCATAGGCTCATCTATACATGCATCTACGATTAATGCTGAAGTTGTTGATGATGCACAGGGGATGCTGAACCAAAATACAATTAATATTATGAATCGTAATTTAACCGCTAATGTTAATACTATTATGCCTTTGGCGGTTTCAAATACCTCAATCACTCACAGTGGTATTGATGGGAGTGCTGAATGGGAGATTGATAGCAGTGGTAAATTGACGATCCATGCTGGAGTTTTAGCCTATGGTCAAGGAAATTGGAGTACCTTTGCTAGTTCCATCACTAGTGTCTATGTTGAACCTGGCGTGGTACCATACACTGAATATTATGCTGAGAAGACTGAAAATGCGGTCTTTTCGGGTTTAACTAATGTCAAAACAATCGATGTAACTAATATGGATGTCTCTAGGGCAAAGGTTTTATCAGGCTTTTTTAAAAATGATCAACAATTGACACAAATTATTGGCCTAGATAAATGGGATACATCTAATTGCCAAACAATGGAAAGTCTATTTGAAAATGATGAAGCGTTAACTGATATTGATGTCTCCAATTTTAATACTGAAAATCTGATGACAGCTTCTAGCATGTTTTGTAAGTGTGTGGCATTAGAGAACCTGGATGTTTCCAATTTTAATACTTCAAATTTAGAGTTAATGGATAAGATGTTTGCGTATATGACTGGGAAAATAACCGGGTTAAATAAATTTGATACTAGCAAAGTTACCAGTTTAAGTGGAGCATTTAATGAAAATGATTTTACAAAAACTAATTCCGATGATCTTAAGGATTGGGATGTCTCAAATGTTAATAATATGTCCGATTTATTTCGACAATGTAAATTTTTGAGTCTTGATTTAAGTAATTGGGATGTCAGTAAGGTCACCAATATGCAATATATGTTTGCCTCCGATAGCAATATTGATCAAGTAAAAAATATTGCCGATTGGGATGTCAGTAATGTAACTAATATGAGCTATATGTTTTCAGATGTAAAGGATAGTGATTTATCCGTTATTGAGAATTGGGACGTTTCTAATGTTACGAATATGGCAAGAACCTTTCAATCTTGTGCAAACTTAAAGTCCTTAGACTTGTCCAAATGGAATACCGAAAGCTTAAGCGAAGTTGTTGGTATGTTTTATATGTCCAAATTACTAAATGAAGATAATTTAAAAGGTTATCAAACTTTAATAACTAATAAAGTATCTTCAATCAGCTGGATGTTTGCTGGTACTGGATTTACAGCTATAGACTTTTCAAAAGCTGATACTTCAAATGTTACTAATATGTCAAATGCGTTTTCTAGTACTACTAAATTAAAGAAATTTATCGGTTCACTTGATACAAGCAAAGTTACCAATATGGCGAGTACGTTCAGTGGTTCAGCTTTTGACGATCCGAGTGCTTCGAACATTGCTGATTGGGACACTTCAAACGTTCGAAGTCTTGAGTCAACTTTTCAATTAGCTAAGGGGACTAATTATGACTTCATCAAAAATTGGGATGTCTCCAAAGTTACGACTATGAATAATACCTTTTCTAGTATGGCTAATGCCAAGAGTATACCTGTTGAGAATTGGGATGTTTCGAATGTGACGAACTTTTATCGAACTTTTTATTATTCTTCAGGATTCACTAGTTTGCCTTTGAAAGATTGGAATGTCTCTAAAGCAACTAATATGGATGGAATGTTTTGGGGTGCATCGTCACTTAAAACATTGGATATCAATAAATGGGATACCGCACAAGTAACAACATTTTACAATATGTTCAATTCGATGAATAATTTGGAGACACTTGATATATCTAATTTTGATACGACTAATGCAACAAATGTTCAATCCATGTTCAGTGGAGATAAAAAGCTTTGGAAAGTTACTTTAGGTCCTAAATCTGTGCTGACTAATTTAAAAGGGAGCACCAATCCTGTGGGGGCTGGATTACTAGATCCGGTTGCTGGTACGAATGTGTCTGATGATTCATCTGATCAAACTTTTAAGGCTATCAGCGATAAGTGGCAAGAAGTCGATGCCAATAATGGTGGAACTGATCATGCTCCGGTTGGCGACTTGATTTCAGCCGCTGAAATAATGGCTAAATTTTCAACCACCGGTAATCCCGTGACAACTTATGTTTGGCAACAACAATATAAAATTAATATGAGTTTATCGGTTCCTGACGTGGACTTTGGGACAACGACTAATGTTTCAGGATTAGTTAAGCACAAAGATAATTTTGACGTCACGATCGTCAATAAAAATTATCCAAATACGCCGGTACCATCTACCATATCAGTTTCAATGGATCAACCATTGACCGATTCGTTAGATAGTTCAAAAATCTTGAATAATGTTTTGATTTTCAAAGGGAATGATAACAAAGAACAGATCTTAACTTCTGCCGATACCGAAATCTATACGGGAGATATTACTGATGGCACGAGTACATTATCTTGGGATGATGCACATGGGCTTTTATTGAATATGAATAATGACAAATTTGCCAAGAGTGGTCATTACTCCACGACCCTTAAATGGACGATGAAGAATAGTATCTAGAAAGTCGTTATTTTTGACTAGTATTCCGACATTTAGTATATTATTCCAATGACTCGTAATATCGACATATGATAGTTGAAATAGTTTTTGAGACTGTTAAAATGTAGATACAGAATTGAGGTGACTATGATGGAAATGGATCGACTTAATGAGAATACAATCAGAGTCATTCTTAGTACAGAGGATTTACAAGAGCGTGGGGTTACAGTTTTAGATTTGCTTGGCAATAAAAAACAAATTGAATCGTTCTTCTACAGTATTTTGGATGAAGTTGATAAGGATCATGTTTTTACAAATAATGAACCTGTTACTTTCCAAATAATGCCAAACAAAGCAGGTTTGGAATTGTTAATTAGCAAGAGTGATGATTCTGAAAGTACAGGTTCATTGCCATTGGGTGGACTACAAGATTCAGTTCAAAGTAATGATGAAGATAATGATCAGGCTAACGATAAACTCGGCACGGAAGAGTATGACAGTGATACTGCACCATACTTGAATGATCCCGATACACCTACCAAGACGATTATTGTCGAATTCAAAGATTTTGAAGATTATGTCCAGTTGGCTGACCTACTGCACTTAGAGAGTGGTATCTCAAATCTTTTTGAATATAATGACAAGTATTACTTGCAATTGATTCTCTTTACTGATGAAATGCATGAAATGACTTACAGCGATGTTTTGGCCCTCTTGAGCGAATACAGCTTCAAGACTAAAGTCACAGCTGCGGTTCTATCGGAGTATGGTAAAGAAATCATGACTAAGACTGCTTTGGAATTGACTAGATACTATTTTGGAAAATAAAAAAGCGATAAGTCATCGCTTTAAGAATTAAGATGAGATGTTCTTTGATTCAGTTATAGAATCAGAGGGCATCTTTTTTTTCGTAGTTTTTATCAGAGGTGATAAAAATGTACGCAGCTTTAGATAAAAAAGGTAAACTTATTTATGCTCAAGAAGCATTAGAAAATAAGCAGTATTATTGTTGTCATTGTGATCAACAAGTGAAATTAATTCTGACTGACAAGCGACGTTATTTTCGGCATGTCAATCAGTCCCACAATACTGTCAATGAAAGTCGGCTTCATCAACAAGGTAAGCAATTTCTGGTTGAGAAGTGTCGTAAGTTTCAAACTCTGGATGTCAAAACGGAAGTTTATCTGCCCAAGATTCAGCAACGACCAGATATTTTAGTTGGAACCAAATTAGCCGTCGAATATCAGTGTGCCCGAATCAAACTGGAGACCTTTAAAAAACGGGTTCAAGGTTATCAACAGGTCGGCATCAAAAGTATCTGGGTGTTAGGAGGAGCTTATTTACAAACCAATTTGCAGCATGAACACTTGAAGTTTCTCGATTATACACCAGGGATGGGCTACTTTTTAATGATGTACGATGCCTCAAAAAATCGCTTTCAACTATTTCACCATATAAGATTTATCGGACCGTTCAATAAGTTGTTCTTTCAACGCGAGATTTTTTCAGCTAAAAACCTGCCTAATCTATTCGATTATGCGCCTCAAGAATATTGGCTGCAGCCGCAATTGATGAATGATTATTTGATCCAAAAATTGCGTCAAAAGGTTGATTTACCGTCGCAGAGATTTAAATTAGCTTTCTTTCAAAGACGACAACAGACGGTTGAAGATTACTTAAAGGATCGCATGTTTCCAGCTCAAGCACCGATCTATAAGACGCCCGCCTGGCAAAAGGCCTGTGGAGTTATACCTAAGCGCTTGAATCAACCATTATTGTGACAAAATAAATACCCTCTGATTTGATTCGAATCAGAAGGTATTTGAGTTATATTGTTTGATAACTAGTGTCTAAATTTATCTAGACTGATCACGGTGTTAGAGTCGAGATAACTCTCTGTATGAGGGAGTTCTTGTTCCAGCATCGAATTGATATTTTCAATGACACTCTTTGTGGCGCATGAATCACCGAAGTCATTGATCATTACACCAGGTTTTTCCTCATGGTCGAGATCGAAAATAACGGCGGTCGGAGCCTTTTGAATGTTCATTTCTAAGGATAATTGCTGATCACGTTTCAAACCTTGACTAACGCATTGGCTTTCTTTATCAGCCATAATTGACTTATAGTCGAGCCCGCTGTTGTTAATTGCCCGCTTGATAGTGGTATCATCAAAGGGATTGTTCAAAACATTCACTTGTTCTTGAAGATTCATTAAAAAATTACGTGCCTTTTTGTTTCCTTGGCATGAAGCGGCCTTATATAATTTGGCTGCTTCTAAGACATTTTGTGAGGCCGTAGTACGTTCCTCGATGTCGCTGATTTTAAAGCCCTTTTGTTGTATGTAATCATTAATTGTTGCCATATTATAGTTCGTTACGAAATGATATTGCGTATCAATGTCGTGCTTCCGAGTGAAATCGATAATAGCTTGTTCCACCGTTAAACAATACGAACATAAGGGATTAATATATAAGAATATTTCCCACATTATGTTTTCCCTCCATCTCTCTATTGCATAGTCATTCTACCAACAAATTTTGAAAAGGTAAAATTATAAACTCAGCAACTTAATAATTGGAATGGGATGAATCTGGAGCAAATATACGATATATTTAAAGTAAGTAAAAGTGAGGTCATTATGTCAGAGATTAAATGGAATGAATTTTTGATACCTTATTCGCAAGCTGTCGATGAATTAAAGATAAAATTTAGAAACTTGCGTAAGGAATTTTTGGAAAAAAATGAACATTCGCCGATCGAGTTTGTGACAGGCCGGGTCAAGACTGTTGATAGTATTAAAGAAAAGATGCGTCGCCGCTTTATCACTGAAGATCTCTTAGAGCAAGATATGCAAGATATCGCCGGAATCAGAATTCAGTGTCAGTTTGTGGAAGATATTTACGACGTAGCCAAGTTGCTTCACATCAGAGAAGATATGCGAGTAATCGAGGAACGTGATTATATTGCTAATAGTAAGCCAAGTGGCTATCGCTCTTATCATGTGGTGATCGAATATCCGATTCAAACAGCCAGTGGTCAAAAGAATATCTTGGCAGAGATTCAAATCAGAACATTAGCCATGAATTTTTGGTCAACGATTGAACATTCCTTGAACTACAAGTATCAAGGCGACTTTCCCGAAGAGATCAATGAACGGCTCAAACGGGCAGCTGAAGCATCATTCATGTTGGATGAGGAAATGTCAAAGATCCGTGAAGAAATTCAAGATGCCCAACAATATTTCACAGACCGAAAACGTGATTTAAATAACCCAACGGAGCATAAAAAATAATGAGAGTATGGATTAATAATAATAGTAAAGAAAAATCAGTAATTGCTGCCAATAAATTGCGCAGTAAGTTACTTGACGCTGGGTTGATCTTGGATCGCCGTGATCCTCAGTTAGTTATCAGTGTCGGTGGGGATGGTACGTTACTTAGTACTTTCCACGCTTATGCAGCCCATTTGGATCAGGTCAAATTCTTGGCTTTGCATACCGGACATTTGGGTTTTTATTCCGATTGGACTGATACCGAGATCGACCAACTGGCGGAACGGATCATTGAACGTCAAGATAATATTCCTTCCACAAGTTATCCACTGTTGGATGTATTGGTGGAAAATAAAGAAGGCTCTTTGTTCCATGGGATTGCAATCAATGAAGCGGTCGTTCGCCGTCTTTCTTCTTTAACAATGAAGACGCGCGTCGATTTAGATAAGGAATTTTTCGAAAGCTTTCGTGGAGATGGACTGTGCTTTTCAACGCCAACCGGTTCAACGGCTTATTCTAAATCAGTTGGAGGGGCCTTGATTCATCCTAAGATCAGCGTCTTTCAGATGATCGAGATAGCTTCGATCAATAACCGTGTTTATCGTACAATTTCTTCACCGATTATCATCCCTCATAATCAACAAGTTGACCTTTATCCACAGACTGCTGACGATTATGTGGTCAGTTGTGATGGAATTACGACTAAGTTGAAAAATGTCAAAAAGATCACTATTAAACTTAATTACCAACGTGCCCAATTTGCCCAATATCGTCACAGACACTTTTGGACCCGTGTAGAAACGGCCTTTTTAGGACAAGATGAATAACAATAATCGCTTTTTAAAATTTGTGATTGGTCCGGATGATAAAAAAATTGTGCGGAAGTTTCTCGTGCAACACAGATTCTCGTCGAGTCAATTACATAATTTGAAGAATAAAGGTGGACAAATTTTTGTCAATCATAAGCAACGTCATTTTAATTTTCAATTAAAGAATGGCGATGAAATGTTGGTCATTTTAAATGTCGAGGAACCATCAGATTTAATTGAACCAATGAAGGGGGCAGTTGACGTTGTTTATGAGGATAGCTATCTGTTGGTAGTCAATAAACCGCCTGAATTAGCCAGTTTACCGGCTAAAGCTAAGTCCAGTAAGACGATGGCCAACTTGGTCAAGGGGTATTTATTGTCTAAGCATGAGAATACGACGATTCATTTAGTGACGCGCCTGGATCGGAATACTTCTGGATTGATGGTATTTGCCAAAACTTCTTATGCACACTCACTCTTAGATCAGATTTTGCATACAGAAGATTTTCAGAAGTTTTATTTAGCCTTGGTTTATGGAAAAGTTGAACCTGAAAAAGGGTTGATCGATTTACCGATCGGCATTGACCCAGAGGCATTTTATAAACGTAATATCGATCACCAATTAGGCAAGACTTCACGAACGCTCTATCAAACGGTGGAAAACTTTCCTGACGCCAGTTTGTTAGAATTAAAGTTATTAACAGGTAGGACGCACCAGATCCGAGTGCATCTCAGTGCTATTGGTCATCCCATTATCGGCGATGACATGTACAGTGGCAAAAAAGATTTACGTATGGATCGACAGGCACTACATTGCTACTGCCTAAAAATCGTCCACCCGGTAACGAAAAAACTCTTAAATTTGCACGCACCTTTACCTCAAGATATGGTAATGTTAGAAAGTGTGCTAAGGGGTGATAAGAATGGATGAGAACGAAAAGAGACTTCAAGATAAATTTACTCAACTAAAAGGTTATCTTGATAATGGGGATAAAAAACGTTTCCGAAAAACATATTTGGATATGCATTTTTATGACCAGAGCACTTTTTACCTGACGTTGGATAAGCCTGAACGATTGACCCTTTATTCGATTCTAGAACCCGACGAAATGGGAGATATGTTTGATACGATTGAGGACGACAATCCCTTGATTCCAGAACTATTGAAAGAAATGGATCTAGGGTACGCTTCAAAAATGTTGAACGATATGTATGATGATAATGCTGCCGATGTTTTGGAGCACTTGGAAAAAGTTGACGTTGATCGCTTTTTAGACCAAATGCCAAGAAATGATGCTAATAATCTGCGTGGATTATTGCATTATGATACTGAAACAGCCGGTGGTATCATGACCACTGACTACGTTAAGTTTCACGAAGAAGAGACGGCGGCTCAAGCGATTCGCGCGCTAAAAGAGTACGCTAAAACGGCTGAAACGATTTATTACTTATACATTTTAGATCACCACGATGATCTAGTTGGCGTTATGTCGTTACGTGATTTAATTTTGTTAGATGATAATGACAAGTTAAGCGAAAAGATGAATAGCGATATTATTACAGTTAACGTTGATGCTGAACAAGCTGAGGTTGCTCAAGTTTTTAGAGATTATGAGTTCTTAGCCGTTCCGGTCGTCGATCATTCTAATAAGCTAGTCGGTATCGTTACAGTCGATGATGTTATTGAAGTTATTGATGACGAAGCTCAACAAGATTATTCTGGTTTGGCTGGTGTTAGTATGGACGAAGCCAATACCGATGGTCCCTTTAAAGCGGCTTCGAAACGGTTGCCTTGGCTGATTACTCTGTTGTTGTTGAGTATGATTACGGCGACCTTGATAAACCACTTTGAAGGATTGCTGGCTGAAGCTAGTATCTTAGCGGTCTTTATTTCTACAATCACAGGTACAGCCGGTAATGCCGGAACTCAAAGTTTGGCTGTGGCAGTTAGGCGACTGGCAGTTGAAGAGATCGATCGGCATGAGTTTTTGAAGTTGATCGGTAAGGAATTAGTTACAGGCTTTGTTACAGGGCTAGTTACCGGAACCGCAGTCTTTTTCTTAGTCGGAATTTGGAAGCATAATTTCGTCTTAGGTATGGTGATAGGATTAGCAATGTGTGCCGCTATAACGGTGGCTAATCTGGCTGGTAGTTTGATACCGATGTTGATGTCGAGCTTTGGCTTTGATCCAGCGGTGGCCAGTGGACCATTTATTTCAACTCTGAGTGACTTAACTTCAGTTTTGATTTATTTCAGTATCGCCGGTATGTTTATGCAATATTTTATTAAAGTTTAAGATTCAAAAAGTCCTCAACGGCCGAAGATTCAAGTTATCTTTGGGCCGTTGAGGACTTTTTTAGTTGTTAATTAATTGTTAACGCCATCAATAATTTTAGTTCCATGTAATTCTTTGACACCGAGTTGTTCAGCCAGCTGATCAACATTTTGGTAGTTGACGCCACCACCAGGCAGAATCGTTATCCGACCATCGGCATAGTCTATGTACTTTTTGATGTTATTAACCGTTTGGTCGATAGGCGTAGTTAGTGGACCACCATGAGTCAAGATGCGGTCAACATCGTGATCGATCAACCAGTCAATGGCTTCTTTTTTGCTATCTTCAGCTAAGGCATCAAAAGCCATGTGAAAGACGATCTGCATACCACTAGAAGCTGCAATCAATTGCTCCATCGCTTCCTCATCTAAATCGCCATTGTTTGTTAAAGCTCCGAAGGCAACGCCGTCTACACCTAACTTTTGGGCCTCAAATAGGTCTGTTTCCATCATCTTGATTTCTAAGTCGTTGTAGACGAAATTACCGCCTCGTGGGCGAATCATCTCGACTAACGGGATGGATTTTTCTTGAAGATATTTGGTGGCCTCAGTTAAGACGCCTAAACTAGGTGTCGTACCACCAACTGCTAAGTTGTCATTTAGTTCAATTCGATTAGCACCATTTAAGACTGCGGTGGGAATCTTGGTAAAGTTTTCTACTGCTACTTCTTTAAAGATAGTCTTCAACCCCTCACTATTCATTGTGCTTATAGTGTAACAAATTTTACAAAAAAAGAACGTCCTCAGACGTCCTTAATAAGTTAACCATTCAAAGCTTTAGTTCCAAAGTAGGCGATAACGATGATAGCTAAGATAATTCGATACCAACCAAAGGCCTTGAAGTCATTGCGTTTAATGTAGTCAAGTAAGAACTTGATAGATGCATAAGCAACAATAAATGAAACAAGTGTACCGACTAAAAGAATAATAGTTTGATCACCGGTAAAAGTATTTCCGTGGGCAAAATATTTAACAATCTTCAAAAGACTAGCGCCAAACATTGTCGGAATGGCTAAGAAGAATGAAAATTCAGTGGCTACATATCTTGAAGTACCGATAGTCATACCCCCAAGAATCGTAGCTCCGGAACGTGAAGTACCAGGCACTAATGA
Source organism: Companilactobacillus sp. FL22-1 (assembly GCF_043951805.1). Lineage (NCBI taxonomy): Bacteria > Bacillati > Bacillota > Bacilli > Lactobacillales > Lactobacillaceae > Companilactobacillus > Companilactobacillus sp. FL22-1. Next base: position 86,772 of record NZ_JBINJY010000005.1, on the reverse strand, counting down.
TAATACTTGGAAAAGTCCAATTTCAAGAGCTGTCCTATATGAAAGATCATCGACTGAGTCAACTTTTGGCTGTTTATCTTTCAGCCAGTTTTCTACCACGATGAATAAGACACCATAGATCAGCAAGGTAGCTGAGATAACTTGCCAGCTGGTTAAATTCTGTTCCATCCAATCATTTAGCGGTAAACCGATGATTGCAGATGGCAAAATGGCAAAGATAACTTTAAGCCACATAGTCCAAGTCTGATTTTTCTCAATGTGGGTCTTCTTTGGTGAGAAAGGATTCAATTTGTGGAAGTAAATAAGGATAACTGCCAAGATGGCACCGAATTGAATAACTACCATAAACATATTGATGAAGGCTGTAGATTCGTTTAATTTGACGAATTCATCAGCCAAGTACAAATGTCCTGTAGAACTGATTGGTAGAAATTCAGTAAAACCTTCGATGATACCTAAAATGATGGTTTTAATGATTTCAATGAACATGATTAATTAATTATTCTCCCGATTACGATAAAATTTGAAACTAGATAAAGTGTACACAAGTACCCTCGGGAATAGCAATATTATTTTCCAATTTTGTTAAGATTCCTTTATTAGGATTGCGTTTGAAAATAGTAATATCGTTAGAGTCTTGATTAGCAGAAATGACATATTTTTCTGATGGATCAAGGTCGAAATCGCGTGGGCCTTTACCAGTTGAAACTGTTCCAATCTTCTTGAGACGGTCGCCGTTACTATCCACGCTAAAGGCAGCAATCGTATTAGCACCACGAGTTGAAGCGTAGAGGAATTTTCCATCTTTACTGATTCTGATTGCGGCAGTAGTATTTTTTTGCTCGTCTTTAGCAGCTTCAGCTTCATCGACCAAAGTTAGTCTAGCAGTTTCAGAATCATATTCCATTACTAGAATTTTTGAAGCTAGTTCACAAGCCACGTAAACGTATGGTTTTGTAGGATGAAAGACTAAATGTCTTGGAGCATAGCCAGCTGGGGCAATATAGTTGTTCATTAATTTAGGTTGTTTAGGATCATCAATATCATAGATATAAATCCGATCGGCACCGTAATCACAGATGATCAATTTGCCGTCAGGCGTCAAAGCACTGTAGTGTGGTTTTGATTGATCTTGCTCAATACGAGGGCCGTGGCCAGTAAATTTAACTTCAGAATAATGTTCAATTTTGCCATCAGCCGTTAAATGATCGATCTTAACCTTGCTCAAATGGAAGTAGGCACTGAAAATCAAATTACGACTAGGGTCGAATTTAACGTATGAAGGTGAAGTCGATTCAGAGAAATCTTCGTCCAACAAGGTTGGCTTTTCACCAGAAATATCGTAAACGACAAGGCCGCCACGATCGTCCTTTTTAGCAAGAGCGATTAATTTTAAATCATTAGTAACGTCAATGTAAGTTGGTCCATTTATTTCGACCAAAGTTTTTGGGTCCGAAATTTGGCCATTATCTGAATTAAATTCAGCTTCATAGACACCTTTACCGGTATTTTTGGTGTAACCGCTAAAGAGAACTTTTTCAATCATTATCAATTCCTCCAAATAATGTATAGTATTATAATATATAGTATAATCTTACTAAAAAATTTTTGGGGAGCAGTTTATGAAAGAATCGTCAGATAGAAAGAGAAGTTGGTTTTACCAATGGTTCTTAAATAACCAACTGACAGTAATTCTGATTAATATTTTTCTGATCTTTTTAATTATCTTTGTTTTTTCAAAGATAAGTTTTGTCTTCTCACCGGTGAATCAAATTCTGGGAATTACAATGCCACCAGTCATCTTGGCCTTGGTCCTTTATTATTTGATCAATCCGTTGATCAATGTTTTGGAAAGTAAATTTCATATCAATCGGATAATTTCGATAACATTTGTTTTTCTAATCATCTTAGCGCTCTTGATTTGGGGCGTTATGACGCTGATTCCTTTTGTTCAAAATCAGTTCGACTCCTTAGTCAAGAATTGGCCACAATATTGGGATTCTTTGAATAAGAGTTTGCAGAATATGTTCTCTGACCCCAAATTACATGTGGTAAGAGATCGTTTAGCCGCAACGAATAAGTCAATTACAAGTAGTTTTGATAAGTCGATGGATAAGATCCTACCTCAAACAATGAATAATATTAGTTCTGTTGTAGGCGTTTTGACGAATGTATTGGTTATTCTTTTGACAGCACCTTTTATCCTCTTTTTCATGCTAAAAGATGATAAGAAGTTCAAGGAGTCAGTCATCAAATTTATGCCTGATCGGATCAAGAACTCAGTTGGCGATATGTTATCTGAAATCAGCCAATCTTTGAGCAACTATATTACTGGTCAACTTACAGTAGCCTTTTGGGTCGCTGTAATGTTCTTTGTTGGTTATCTGATTATTGGACAGCGTTATGCATTGGTTCTTGGTATCGTAGCTGGAGTTTTGAATTTGATTCCTTATATCGGTTCAACTTTGGCCTTAATTCCTTCACTCGTCATTGCTGCCTTTGTCTCACCTTCAATGGTGCTAAAAGTTTTGATCGTCTTTGCGGTCGAACAGACGATTGAGACACGTGCTATTTCGCCAATCATTGTTGGTAATAAGATGCAGATGCATCCGGTAACGACTATCTTGGTTCTATTGGTTTCAGCAGGCATGTACGGCTTGATTGGAATGGTTGCTGGTATTCCAATCTTTGCCATTTTGAAAATCATTTTTACGAGAATCTTCACTTGGTTCAAACGCAATTCCAGTTGGTATTCCGAAGAAGAATTACTGGAGAGCAATCCTCACGATGAATCTCAAAACACGGAAGATTCGCAGAAAGTTCAAAAATAATTCAAAATTATATTGTATAGACCGGGCATATCGTTTATACTAGCTATTGAGTTTTGTGGTTATTTGTTTTTCTCAGGAGTAATTTTGACAAAAGCAAGTAAACGAGAGGCTATACTAGCGCATGTCCTTGCCGTGGTTTTCACCGAGGAAATGCGCTTTTTTTGTTAAATTTAAGGAGATTTTCTATGACTAATCATATTGCACTTTATGAACCGCTAATGCCTGCTAATACTGGTAACATTGCTAGAACTTGTGCAGGTACTAATACTAAATTGCATCTAATTCGACCATTAGGCTTTAATACGGATGACGCCCATATGAAACGGGCCGGTTTGGATTATTGGGATAAGGTTGATATAACTTATCATGACAACCTCGATGAGTTTTTGAAATCAATTCCTGATGAAAAATATTTATATTTAATTACAAAATTTTCAAATAAGGTTTACAGTGACCAGGATTTCACGGATACTTCAGTTGACCACTATTTCTTGTTTGGTAAAGAGACTACTGGTTTACCAGAAGATTTTATGCGTCGTAATCCAGAAAAATGCTTACGAATTCCAATGAGCGATAATATTCGTGCTTTGAATCTTTCCAACAGTGCTGCTTTAGTTATTTATGAAGCTGTACGCCAACAACATTTTGCGGGATTAGAATTGAGTCATCATTATGATCACGATAAATTAGACTAGGAGGATCAAGTATTATGAAAATCAATAAAGGTGCTGTTACAGTTCAGTCTTTCCATTACGATGCTGAATCGCCAGCTGCTGATACTAAGACTGATTTACATATCAATATCGAGCATCCTGACTTAAAGAATTCGAACGGGGATCCGATAGACGAAGATGAGGGGAAAATTTTTCAAGTAGTCATACCTTTTGACATTCATGTGGAAAATGCTCCCTTCAGAGTTTCGGGAGTGATTGGTCAAGTTGTTCAACCAATTGGCTTCCATGATGAAATTCAAGATCTAGATGAGAAACAAGTTAGACAGTTATCCAGACCTTCAATCGAGTATATCGAAACTTTGACTTATCAAGTAACAGGTGTAGCGTTGAACAGTGCAGTTTCATTAAACTTCAACAACCATGAACAATTAACACCAAATGATGAAATCAAGAGATTAAGAAAAAAGGAAGCTGAAGATAAGTAAAAACAGTCCAGTTGGGCTGTTTTTTTTGAGGTTTAAAAAAGGTATAATTTTAGATGATTACTTTTTAATTCATGTGAGGTACTTATGGCAAGAAAAAAGGCAAGCACAACGCCTAGAAAGAGAAAAAAGGCAGTAAACAATTCACGTTTGATTCGTTCGTTAGTAAGTCTAGTGTGGATAATTCTGTCCATTTTAGGGTTATTTAAGTTTGGCATCGTAGGCAAAACTTTTGATAACTTTTATCGAATTTTTGTTGGCGATAGTTATCCGGTCTTATTGGTCATCAGTATCTTTGTAGCTGCATTCGTGATTGCGACTGGACGGATACCCGTTATGACGCCGAAACGAAACTTTGGCTTTATCTTTATTTATTTGGGATCATTGATCATATTACACGCGATTTTCTTCTCCAGTATGTCGCTATACCATAATTATAATTTAGTGACTTGGAACACTTTAGCTGCCGATATGACTCAAGTTTCCGTCAGCAATTCAGTTGGCGGTGGGATGATCGGTTCTTATCTATACAGTTTCTTCATGCCAATGTTTTCCAGTTTGGGAACTTACTTTGTAACTGCTTTATTGATTTTTATTGGTATTTTGATGTTACTAAATGTCACGATGAAACAAGTTTCCATTGCGACAACGAATATTTTAGTCAAACTCAAACACTGGTCTCTCAAGATTAAAGAGGCAATTTCAGGTCATTACAATAATTATGTTGACCAAAAGAGTTCTCCGACTGTCTCTAAAAGTCATGATAGTTACCAGGAAACTGAAGTTACTCGTGATGGTAACAAGATTGCTGACGGCTTGAGTAGTTTTAAGCAAAAACCTGAAACGCCAGAGGAAGACTTCAAAATTGAAGGAATCTCTACACCTACTGAAGCAAAACAACCAGTTGCAGAAACTGAGACAAAAAATAATGCTACGGCAGATGTTCTATCGAAGCCTTATGGGATAGATGGTACGAAGGATAAGCATTTGCCTGATCCAGTCAGTACCAAGAAGAGTGACAGTAATGTTAATAATGATGATTACGAATTACCTTCGATTGATCTATTGAAAAAAGTCTCGCAAACTGATCAGACTTCAGAAGTGCACTTGATTGAGGAGAATAAAGACAAGCTTCGGCAAACCTTTAAGAGTTTTGGGGTCGATGTGGAAGTTAAAAAAGCTAGCTTAGGTCCAACGATTACCAAGTATGAGGTCCAACCTGCTGTCGGAGTCAAAGTAAGCAAGATTGTTAATCTAGCTGATGATTTGGCTTTGGCTTTAGCAGCTAAGGATATCCGAATTGAAGCGCCAATTCCTGGTAAACCGTTCGTTGGTATCGAAGTGCCAAATAAGACTGCTTCAACAGTCTCTTTTAGAGATATTACTGAACATCAAAAAGATAAGACTCATCCCTTGATTGTTCCGCTAGGCAAGGATGTCTCAGGTAACATTATTGAAGCCAATATCACTAAGATGCCCCATTTATTGATTGCTGGTTCCACTGGTAGTGGTAAATCCGTTGCTATCAATACGATTATTACTGGTATTTTAATGAAGGCTAGACCAGAAGAGGTCAAATTAATCTTAATTGATCCTAAGATGGTTGAATTGAATGTTTATAACGGAATACCACAACTGTTGATTCCCGTTGTGACAGATGCACGTCGAGCAGCTGGTGCTCTGCAAAAGGCTGTCAAAGAAATGGAACGGCGCTACAAACTCTTTGCTGAAACAAGTCATCGTAATATCGGTGAATATAACGCTGATGTCGATAAGTTTAATCAGACGGCCAGTGATGAAGATAAGATGGAACGTTTGCCATATATCGTCGTTATAGTCGATGAGTTGTCTGATTTGATGATGGTAGCAGGTCATGAAGTTGAAGCAGCTATTGTCCGCTTAGCCCAGATGGCACGTGCTGCGGGCTTGCATATTATTATTGCAACACAACGTCCATCAGTTGACGTTATTACTGGATTGATCAAGGCTAATATTCCTTCAAGAATTGCTTTTGCGGTTTCTAGTGGGGTCGACTCCAGAACCATCTTAGATGCAGTTGGGGCAGAAAAATTGCTCGGTCGAGGTGACATGCTTTTTCAACCGATTGGTAAGAGTAAGCCAGTACGTCTGCAAGGAGCCTATATTTCGGAGCAAGAAGTGGAAAATGTTGTAAAATTTGTTAGTTCTCAACAATCTGCCGACTACGATGAAGATATGATTCCGACAGATGTCGATGAAGGTGGATCTGAAAGTGATAAGCCCGATGATGAATATTGGGAAGATGCAGTGGATTTGATCGTTCAACAACAGTCAGCCAGTGTATCGATGTTACAACGCCGTTTTGCTATCGGTTATAATCGGGCAGCCCGAATGGTTGATGAAATGGAAAATCGAGGTATCGTTGGTGCCTCAGAGGGTAGTAAGCCAAGGAAAGTATTGATTACACCCGAACAACTTGAAACTATTAGAAAAAATCAGGTGAAAAATTGAGAAAAACATTAGCAAAGAATATCTTTTTGAACATCAATCCGATTAAAAAATTTCGCACGATCAAGATTCAAATTGATTTTTTGAGACCGTTAAAAAAAGAGCAGACAACTGCCCGTCGACTGTTGGCCAACGTGATGTCTAACTCGACGAAGGATTATTCTAGTTTTCGGGCGATAAATGACCGTGAAATGGAATTGTATGGTTCTGAAATCAATGTTTTTACAAGAAATTTATTAAACTTCAATGACTTGGCATTCAGTGTGGAATTTGCCGATCCTAATTTCTTGATTGACGGTAAAGACCAACTGAAGGATAACTTGGATTTACTGAGTGAAATTATTTTTAAGCCTAATTTGGCCGATGGCAAGTTCGATGAAACGGCCTTTGAAACTGAAAAAAGAAATTTGATGTCAAATCTCTTGTCGATTCAAGATAATCAAGATTTAGTTAGTTCGTTAGGATTAGCTAAGTTGATCTATCGTGATAATCCCGACCGTCAAGCACCAATTTTTGGTAATATCGAACAATTGCAACAACTGACTAACGAAGATTTATATGCTGCTTATCAAGACGTAATCAAAAACGATGCCGTTTTGATCAATGTAGTGGGCAATGTCGATGAAGCAGAGTTTTTGGCTGAACTAAGCGACAGTATTTTTAATGAAAAATTGCAGTCTGGTCGCCAAGATTTAAAAATTGAATTTGAAAAATTTGATAACTTAATTGCCAATCCAGCTAGTCAAATCGATCACAAGCATTTGAATCAGAGTCGAATTGCTCTAGCATATGCCACAAAAGGAGTCTCTAAAGACTTCAATCGCTTAGCACCACAAATTATGAACCTGATTTTGGGCGGCGATGATCAGTCACAATTGTTCTTACAAGTCCGTGAAAAGAATAGTTTAGCTTATTCAGTTTCCAGCACTTATCAACCTTTGAGTCATTTAGTTATGATTCAAGCCGGTCTAGATGCAGATTCGGTCGATAAAGTTTTAGATTTAATTACGCAACAGATCAACTTTATTAAACAAGGTCGTTTTAGTGATTCGCAAGTTGAACATGCTCAAAAAGTTATGCTGACACAACGTAAGATTTCGAGCGATACGATCCAGCATTACATTATGCGGAGCATCTGGGAAACGATTTATCCAAAAACATTATTGACTGATGCACAGTTTGAAGCCGAATTGCAAGCTTTAGATCGACAACACATTGCTAGTGTAGCCGACCACTTATATGCAATTGCTCAGTACCAATTGATTGGAGATTAGCATGACAGAGAAATTAGAAGCACAAACAAAAAAACTGGCCAATGGTATGCAGATCAGTGTCGTGCCTCTGGCTGGTTTTAGCCAAGTCTATGGTTTAGCGATGACCAATTTTGGTTCAGTTGATACAAAACTAGGCTCGGAAGAACTGCCAGCAGGAATTGCTCATTTTATCGAACATAAGCTTTTTGCAAAGCCTGGTTATGATATTTCTGAGAAGTTTGCCCAGTATGGAGCTAATTCTAATGCTTACACAAGTTATACCAAGACAGGTTACCTCTTCCAAACTTTGGAAAATCCATATGATAATTTGAGAATCTTGTTGGATTTAATTCAGCATCCTTATTTCACGGATGAAAATGTTGCCTCTGAACGGGGGATTATCGATCAAGAGATCCAGATGTACTTGGATATGCCAGAATGGGTACTTGAACAACGTATTTTGAGCCAACTTTATCCTGGAGATCCTATTGCTGAAGATATTGCTGGATCGAGTGAATCGTTGCAACTGATCAATCGTGATAATTTGCTGGCAACTTATCAACAAAACTATCGCTCAGATAATATGAACATCGCCTTGGTCGGGGATGTTGATTTTGAAAAAGTTGTAAATATTGTTGAAAATTCAGATTTTCATTCAGTTTCTCAACCTCAAGAAAAAACTTTCCACAAATTTGCTGCAATCGGTGCAGGCGGCGCTGAGACGATGGATATCAGTCAAGCTCGGTCAGCCTTTGGAATTCGGATCGATACTGATATGTCAGGCTATGACCTGGTTAAAAAGCAATTTGAAATGAATATGGTTATGGAAACTTTGATTGGTGAATCTTCCAAAAACTATCAAGAAATGAGCCGCTTGAATTTAATTGATGATAGTTTTTCTTATAATGTTGTTGCAGAAAATAACTATTGTTTTATCATAATTAGTGGGTCAACAAATAATCCTGAAGAATTTCAAGAATATTTACGCAATCATCTTTCTTATGATAATTTAAAAGAAGTTTTGTCAGATGCTAAATTTGAAAGAATCAAGCGCGATGCCATCGGTTCCTACTTGTTTGCACAAAATTCACCCGAGGCAATCGCAAATCAAATGGCGGAATTGTACTTTTATGATGTCGATTATTTGGAACTGATTCATATGATCTCCGACATCAAAAAGGCGGACCTCTTAAAGATTTCTGATGAGTTTTTACAAGAGAAGAATTGTACCTACTATAATCTTTTGCCAAATAGGAAGTAGAAAATGTATGCTTTAGTTATGGGAAGTTCTGGCGATATTGGAACGAGTACGGCTAAGCAACTGGCTGACAAGGGCTGGTCTTTGTATTTACATTACAATCGTAATCGTGAACGGATCAGTCACTTGCAATCAGAGTTAGCACAGAAATATCCAAAACAGGATTTTATTCCAATTAAATTCGATATGGAGCACGATCAAGTTACGGATCTGACAAAACAGATCTTTGGATTGGATGCAATTGTCTTTGCTCAAGGGAATACTTACTACAAACTCTTGGTGGATATCTCCGAAGCAGAAATTGATTCGCTATGGAATATCCATGTTAAATTGCCGATTTTAATTCTCAAGCAATTACAAGATAAGCTAGCACAGACGCATCACGGTAGAGTCGTCTTTATCGGCTCAATCTATGGGAAAATCGGCTCGGCGATGGAAGTTGTGTATAGCACTGTCAAAGGTGCCATGTCATCTTTTGCGGATACCTATGCTAAGGAAGTGGCTTCATTAGGAATCTCTGTTAATGTCGTCGCTCCGGGTGCGGTTAATACCAAGATGAATACACAGGAATTTTCCAGTGAAGATCTTGCAAGCGTTAAAGATGAAATACCAGCTGATAGGTTGGCAAACCCTGATGAGATAGCTGATTTGGTCAGTTACCTTGTCAATATCGAATCCAATTATTTGACCGGACAAACGATCTATTTTGCCGGTGGTTGGTTGTTATAAGCTCGTTAGTAGTTGGACGATAATATATGTTATACTTAGAAAAATTAGTTAATTGGTGGTAAATAATGGACGAAATTGGCCAAAAGTTAAGAAATGCACGTATTAAAAAAGGTTACACAATTGATGATTTACAACAAATCACTAAGATTCAAAAGAGATATTTAATTGCTATTGAAGAAGGTCAATTCGATCACCTTCCTGGTGACTTTTACGTTCGAGCTTTTATCAAGCAATATTCAGATGCTGTTGGTATTTCTAGTGACGACTTGTTAGAAGAATATAAGGCAGATATCCCTAATTCTCAACCGAAACAAGAATCACGAGTTGAAGAGGCAAAGACTCGTACGATCAAGGAAGAATCAAACTCATTTTTAACAACTTTGAGTAATTATATTCCACAAATTGTTGTTGGTATCGTTGTTTTAGTAATTATCGGTGTAATTGCCTTTGGCATGGTTCATCGTAATCAGAGTGCTTCGAGTGTGACGATTCCTAAGGATACTAGTTCACAGACAACTAAGAAGAGTACCAAGAAGACTACAGCTAAGAAAACAACGACTAAGAAGTCGACGACTACAAAATCTACAGCTGTTACGGTTAAAGAGACAAGTACTGAGGGTACTTATACAGTTACTAATGTACCAAGCAGCGGTTTGAAAGTTGAAGTCGAAGGAAGTGGCGGTCAAGCCTGGATTCAATTCAGTGAAGGCTCAAATACTACTTGGCAACAAGCCTTGAGTTCTGGTGAGAAGAAGTCAACTACTGTTCCAAGTGACACAACTACTTTCAGTGTACAAACTGGTAACGTTACTAATACCAAGATCACAATCGATGGCAAAGCAGTTGATTTGTCTAAATCTCAAAGTGGCAGCACGATCGTTAAAACTTTGACATTTAATATTGAAAAATAAAATAATGGTGTCTAATCTTATTAGGGTAGACACCATTATTTTTTAAAAACATAATTTTGTAATTTTTGGAGGAAAATTTAAATGGTTTGGAATGTACCTAATAAACTAACAATGTTGCGGATTATCTTAATTCCAATTTTTATTATTCTTTTGGCCTTCAACTGGTCGGGATTGGGGGATATCTACGTAGCAAATGACTTAATTCCGATAAATCATGTTTTAGCAACAGTTGTCTTTATTGTGGCTTCGTTAACCGATTTACTAGATGGCAAAATTGCTCGTAAATATAATCTGGTTTCAAACTTTGGTAAGTTTGCGGATACATTGGCTGATAAAATGCTTGTCATGACCGCTTTTATTTTTCTAGTTAGTTTCAAAATGGCACCTGCCTGGGTCGTTGCTATTATCGTCTGCCGTGAATTAGCGGTAACTGGACTTAGAACAATCGTGTTAGAAGTTGGTGGCAAAGTTATGGCCGCCCAAATGCCAGGTAAAATTAAAACTACAACGCAAATGTTGGCAATTATTTTCTTATTGATGCATAATATTTTCTTCTCTGCTATCAATATTCCGATTGGTCAAATCTTCTTATATATTTGTTTGATCTTCACCATTTACTCTGGTGCTGATTATTTCTATCAAAGTCGTGATATTTTTAAATCATAATGCGTAATTTGGAAGTGAGAGCAATGACGGATAAAGTAGCTGAGATTTTTGAGAGTATTGAAGAAACTGATTTTGAAAAAGGTATACCAGCAAAGTATCAAAGTTTACCGGAACAAGTCGTTGAGCAATTGAAACAAGCCAAATTAAAGATCACAGCCGCTGAAAGTTTAACAGCAGGTCTTTTTCAGGCGACGATTGCTAATGTTTCCGGTGCATCCAATGTGTTTGACGGTGGTTTTGTAACTTACGCTGATGCGGTTAAGGTTCAGTTGTTGGGGATGGATCCACAATTGATTGACCAATTTACGGTCGTCAGTGCCCCAGTCGCTCAAGCCATGGCTCAGCTATCTGCCAAGCAATTGTCAGCCGATATTGGTGTTGGTTTTACTGGTGTTGCCGGACCTGATCCCTTAGAAGGTAATCCGGTTGGCACAGTTTTTATCAGTGCCTGCAATAACAAAAATAACGAAGAGATCGTTAAAGAGTTTCATTTCACTGGCTCAAGACAGGCTATTCGTGACAAGTCAGTTCTTTGTGGTTTTGCTCTCGTTCAAGAAATAATATAACGGACAAACATTTGTTCGCTTTTTTCTTGCTTTTTTGATGGATAACTAATATTATATCTAATGATGAATGCATTAGGAGGAAAGCAATTTGGCTAAAGATGAACGACAAAAGGCTTTAGACGTGGCCTTAAAGAAAATTGAAAAGGATTTTGGTAAGGGTGCCATTATGAGAATGGGTGATGATCTCAACACTCAAATTTCTACGGTATCCAGTGGCTCACTAGCTTTGGATAATGCCCTTGGCGTTGGTGGATTCCCACGTGGTAGAATCGTTGAAATATATGGTCCCGAAAGTTCTGGTAAAACTACCGTTGCTTTGCATGCCGTTGCCGAAGTCCAAAAGCAAGGTGGAACGGCAGCTTATATTGATGCTGAAAATGCGATGGACCCAGCCTACGCCACCGCCTTGGGTGTTAATATTGATGACCTATTGCTTTCACAGCCAGATACTGGTGAACAAGGGCTAGAGATTGCCGATGCATTGGTTTCCAGTGGTGCGGTCGATATCGTTGTCGTCGATTCAGTAGCAGCGCTTGTGCCTCGTGCTGAAATTGAAGGTGAGATGGGTGATTCACACGTTGGATTACAAGCTCGTTTGATGTCACAAGCATTGCGTAAGCTTTCAGGTTCCATTAATAAGACCAAAACAATTGCGCTCTTTATTAATCAAATCCGTGAAAAAGTCGGAATCATGTTCGGTAATCCTGAAACGACTCCTGGTGGTCGTGCTTTGAAGTTCTATTCGACTATTCGTCTAGAAGTTCGTCGTGCAGAACAAATCAAAGATGGTACTGACGTTATCGGTAACCGAACTAAAATTAAGGTTGTAAAGAACAAAGTTGCTCCACCATTTAAGATTGCACTAGTGGACATTATGTATGGTCACGGAATCTCACAAACAGGTGAATTAGTCGACATGGCGGTTGATAAGGATATTATCGACAAGTCTGGTTCATGGTATTCATATGGCGATGAACGGATTGGTCAAGGTCGTGAAAATGCTAAGACTTATTTAGCAGAGAATCCTGAGAAGATGGAAGAAATCAAACAAAAAGTTCGTGCTGCTTATGGTATGGATGGAAAAGCTGAAGATGAAGCTGATAAAGAAAATGCTGAATCAACAACTGAAAAAACTAGTGATTCAAAGAAAAAAGACGCCAAAAAAGATGACGCCGCTTTGGATTTAAATCTAGAATCTGATGATAAAACAACTGAATAATTGAAAAAAGAGACTAATTCAGTCTCTTTTTTTCTTTTTTCTTGGTTGACAGGCTCTATTTATTCTATAATATTAAGTTGTATGTAAAAATTCTGTAACATATGTGTTTTACAAACAAAAATTTTTAAAAGCAAATATGGAGGTGATGGCATGTATCCTGCTATCATAACCTTCTCTTTCGCTCTAGTAACATTAATCGTAGGTGTCCTTTTCGGATATGCTCTCTGTAAAGACGCTTACGAGAAAAAACTTTCACAAGCAAAACAAACTGCTGAGGATATCGTTTCAGACGCAAAAAAAGCTGCAAAGTCTCTCAAGAAAGAAACTTTGCTTGAAGCTAAAGATGAAGTTCATCAATATCGCGAAAAGCAAGAGGATGAATTAAAGGAGCGTCGTCGCGAAGTTCAGAAACAAGAGAATAGAGTTCTCGAACGACAAGACATTTTGGATAAAAAAGACCAATCGCTTGAAAAACGTGAGGAAAATATCGAAAAAAACGAGAACAATATTTCAGCACGACAACATAAACTTGATGAAAAAGATAAACAATTGACTGAAACTCTTAATGAACAGCAAGCGGAGCTGTCAAGAGTAAGTAATTTAACTCGTGAAGAAGCAAGAAAGATCATTTTGGATCAATTGAATAAAGAATTAGTTCATGAACGTGCCAAAATGATCAAAGAAAGTGACGAACATGCCAAACAACGTGCTGAAAAAGACGCTAAGGCTTTGATCGTTGCTGCCATTCAAAGAAGTGCAGCTGATACAGTTTCTGAATCAACTGTAACCACTGTGACATTGCCTAATGAGGACATGAAGGGGAGAATCATTGGTCGTGAGGGTAGAAATATCCGCACTATTGAAGCGATTACAGGAGTTGATTTGATTATCGACGATACTCCAGAAGCGGTTGCTTTGAGTGCCTATGATCCTGTCAGAAGAGAAATTGCTCGAATGGCATTGGAAAAATTAATTGAAGATGGTCGAATTCATCCAGCCCGTATCGAGGAAATGGTCGATAAGGCACGTAAAGAAATGGATGATCATATTCGTGAAGTCGGGGAACAAACAGTTTATAGTTTGGGTATCAGCTCGATGAATCCAGATTTGATTAAGATTATTGGTCGAATGGAATATCGTACGAGTTACGGTCAAAATGTTTTGAATCACTCGATTGAAGTAGCTAAGTTATCCGCTGTAATGGCTGCTGAGATGGGTGAAGATGTTATGTTAGCAAAACGAGCAGGTTTATTGCATGATATCGGAAAGGCTATCGATCGCGAGGTTGATGGTTCACACGTAGAAATTGGTGTCGATATCGCAACTAAGTATAAGGAACCAGAAGTAGTTATTAATACGATTGCTTCACATCATGGGGATGTAGAACCAACATCATTTATTGCAACGATTGTCGCTGCAGCTGATGCGATTTCAGCATCACGTCCTGGTGCAAGATCCGAATCGATGGAGAACTATATCCATCGACTTGAGAAACTTGAAGAGATTGCGAATAAACACGAAGGTGTTGATCACAGCTATGCAATTCAAGCTGGTCACGAAATTCGTGTGATGGTCAAACCTGAAGCAATTTCAGATGATCAGGCTGCAATTTTGGCTCGGGAAATGAAAGGTGAAATTGAAGATAACCTTGAATATCCTGGTCATATCAAAGTTACAGTAGTTCGTGAGGTTAGAAAAGTAGAATTAGCTAAATAGTTATTGAGGGGTGTATCGAGTGGTACACTCTTTTTTTAATTTCCTTTTGGATTAATCATTTGGTATTGTATAATTGTTCTATCAATGGAAAGTGAGTTTTTCTAAAAATGTCGGGTATGTTTAGTGTAATAGTAAAATTATTTTTAACGATGATTGTTTCAGCCGTGATAACTCCTTTCGTAGTGAAATTAGCATATATTTTGGGTGCGGTCGATAAACCCAATGCACGAAGAGTCAATGTTAAGCCAATGCCCACAATGGGTGGATTAGCGATCTTTCTGGCCTTTAATTTCTCAACGTTTGTCTTATTACGGGAACAATTTCCAACACATGAATTATTTAGTGTTTTCTTAGCTGAATGTATCATTATTTTAACGGGGATTATCGATGATATCCGTGAGCTATCACCGAAAGCTAAACTAGGTGGTATTTTGGCCGCAGCTTTAGTAATTTATTTCCTAGCTGGAATTAGAATGAATGAAGTTACTTTGCCGATTATCGGTTCTTTCCAACTAGGATGGTGGAGTTTGCCCATTACGATTATTTGGATCATAGCGATTACTAATGCGGTCAATTTGATTGATGGACTTGATGGTTTGGCCACAGGGGTTTCAATCATTGCGTTGTTTACTATGGGAGTCATGGCTTACTTCTTCTTAAACATGACTAATGTCTACGTGGCAATTTGGATTTTTGCCTTAGTAGCAGCTTTAGTAGGGTTCTTGCCTCACAATTTCCATCCAGCAAGTATTTTCTTAGGTGATACAGGATCACTGTTCATTGGCTTTATGATGGCAGTTTTCTCCTTAAAGGGTTTGAAGAACGTTACCTTTATTACTTTGTTGATGCCAGTAGTTATCATGGGAGTGCCAATTACCGATACCGTCTATGCAATTTTGAGACGGCTGTTGAATAAGAAACCTATCATGCAAGCTGATAAACACCATTTACACCACCGTTTGATGCAATTAGGCTTATCTCATCGACAGACAGTTTTAGTTATTTATGGTTTGTCCTTAGTTTTTGCCTTTATTTCAATGTTGTATCCATTGTCCACGCTCTGGGGCAGCATATTATTGACGATTGGTGTCCTAATAGGTTTGGAACTCTTTATCGAATCGATTGGACTTTTAGGTGATAACCGCCAACCATTGTTAAAAGCTATCCAGAGATTTGTGAAACGATTAGAGAAAAAAGATTAGCAGACGCCGTTATAGCGCCTGTTTTTTTTCTAGAGATTACTCCGAAAGGTGTTATATCTGACAAAAATCAACGTTCTAACCTAAAAATAAAGCCACCTCTGATTCAACATTATGAATCAGAGGTGGCTTTTGTTTTGCCTTGATACTTGCTTATTTAATGAAAAATAGTTGTGTTCCAAACCACTTGAGTAGTTATTTTAGTTAGCCTCAATTGGGACTTGTTTATAAGTTTTTTCAGTTTCTTTAAGGATAATTTGATTTTGAAACATATCTTTGATGTTTTGAACCATCTCATCAGAATTATCGAGGTCTAAATAAATTTCACATTTAACGTCAGCGGTGAACTGCTTATTTTCTAAAGTGATTTTTTCATTGCGGGCATAGTTATCGAATTTATCAAATAAGTGATAAGGAATGGTTAGTTCATAACCTTGTTGGATACGGTTTTCAACAAGGCCGATTTCCTTGATCGCTTCAGCTGTAGTGGAGGAATATGCTCTAATTAGGCCACCAGCACCTAACTTGATGCCACCAAAGTAACGAGTCACAACTACGGCAACATTTTGCAAATTTTGTTGCTGTAAAACGTTCAAAATTGGAGGGCCGGCAGTACCACTAGGTTCACCATCGTCCGACATCCGCTCGATCAAGACGTTTTCTTGCACGATAAAAGCTGTGCAATTGTGAGTTGCATTAGCTTCTTTTGTACGAATTTGTTGAATGAAGTCATTAGCTTCTTTTTCCGAAAAAGTTTGAGCAACATGAGCGATGAAGCGTGACTTTTTGATAATTTTTTCATGACTACCAGTTTTGGCAATAGTTTTATAGTTTTGCAAAAATGAGTTCTCCTTTACGTAGTTTTAGTTATGGACAAATTAAATAGTTATTTAGGTGGGCGGATAATCAAAACCACTGATATATCGCCTGAAGATATGCAACAACTCTGCCATGACGGCGGCAAAATCGTGGCGGCGACTTTTAAAAAGAATAATAAACTATTTTGTCGGCGGTGCCTAATGGCAATTCAAAAGTTACCGATAGATCATCAGTATTGTCGGCATTGTATCAATCTGGGCAAGATTCAAATTGATGAACGGTTACTGATTACGCCCACAGAGCTAAAATTCCCCCGCCAAGGGCGTTATTTAGCATGGCATGGTCAATTGACCACTAATCAGAAGAAGGGCGTCAGTGAGCTTATTTCGGCTTACCAGCACCACCGTGATCATTTGGTCTGGGCGGTGACAGGAGCTGGTAAGACGGAGATGATTTTTCCACTGATTGAACAGGCTTTGATCAATAACCAACGAGTTGCAATATGCTCGCCTCGAATCGATGTCTGTATTGAATTATTCCCACGGATTCAAGCGGCCTTTCCTAATACTTCGATTGGACTATTTCATGGACAGAGTGAGCAAAAGTATTTTTTGACCCAAATTATGGTTGCGACGATTCATCAGTTGGTTCGTTTTGAAAAAGCTTTCGATGTCTTGATCGTTGATGAAGTCGATTCATTTCCACTAGCTGGGGATGAAATGCTACATCTGGCAATTAAGAAAGCTAAAAAATCACAAGGAATAATCGTTTATCTATCAGCGACACCACCCAAAGAGTTATTACAACTAGTTCAGCAGCAAAAAATTTCCATCTCTAAATTATATCAAAGATTCCACGGTCACCCACTGCCCGAACCTCATGGTCATTTGCTCTTAAAAAGTCCATATTTTTTAGGTATTAATCCACGACTACGGCTTAAACTCAATTATCTGATCAAAAATAACCAGCGTTTTATGCTTTTTTTTCCGCAAATTCCGCAAATGAAAAAGTTTGCCAAAACGTTAACCAAACTATATCCGCAATTGAACTTTGTCGATGTTTCTTCAAAAGATCCACAACGGTTAGAAAAAGTTCAAAAATTTCGCAAGCAAGAAGTTCAAGCGATTTTGACGACTACCATTTTGGAACGGGGCGTGACTTTCAAAAAGATCACAGTCATGGTGCTTGATGCTCAGGCAAAGGAGTTTTCCAAGACGGCCTTGATTCAAATTGCGGGACGGGCTGGCCGGGATAAGGAAGCTTTTGATGATGAGGTGCATTTTTATTATCAATACTATAACGAACAGATCCGTCAAGCTAACCGAGAAATTCATTTTTTAAATAGTGAGGCAAAACATGGAATGTCTTAACTGTGGAGCTTTTATCCAACGCAATTTATCACTTGCAGAAATTTTTTTATGGCATGAAATAACTCCTCAATATATTTGTGATCGCTGTCGACAACAGTTGGCGCCGTTGATAAATCGGGATAATTGTCTTCGTTGCATGAAACCCAATGCCAGTGAAGTCTGTCAAGATTGTAAAATTTGGGAAGAAAAGTATCAGGTAATCAATTGCCATTATGCTTTGTTTGAGTATAATCAGTTCATACACAGCTACTTCAAGCTGTATAAACGATATGGCGATGTCTTGTTGGCACGATTATTTTTTCAAGATATTAAAAATTGGTCTCTGCAGCATCACTTTGATGTAGTGACATATATTCCCGCCAGTCCCGGACATCTGCAGACCAGAGGCTTTGATCCGGTTTATGAATTGTACGCTGCCATTTTTGAATTACAGCCACTTTTAGTAAAGGCGGATGCCGATAAACCGCAGGCTCAAAAGAATCGTTTGGAGCGTTTGAGGACACCACAAACTTTCTCGTCTTTACCAAATCTTAAGCAAATCAAAACCACTAAAAGTATTTTGATCTTGGACGATATATACACGACTGGTCGGACTTTGATGCATGCCCGAGAGATATTCAGGCAGGCTGGGTTTGAGAAAATATCCACCTTTTCATTATCGAGGTAATGGAAACGTTGTCATATTTCCTTAAGAATATTATAATTACACTAAAGAGATGTAAGAGAGCTCTTTAATTTCCTATCGTCGGAAGGAGAGATTATTATGTTAACTATTAATGTACGTGGTGAAAATATTGAAGTAACTTCATCAATTCGCGAATATGTCGAGAAGAGAATTTCCAAGATGGAAAAGTATTTCAGTGATGACAGTAATCCAATTGCACATGTAAACTTGAAAACATACCCTTCAAAAGGTACAAAGGTTGAAGTAACAATTCCATTGCCATACATCACATTAAGAGCTGAGGAACTAAACGATGATCTGTATGCGGGAATCGATCTAGTTGTTGACAAGCTTGAAAGACAAGTTAAGAAATTCAAGACACGTGTCAACCGTAAGAGCCGTGAAGGTGGCAGTCTAAAGGATGTTCCATTAGATGACATCACACCAAGCGACACCGAAGAAGACGAGTCACAAATTGTTAGAACAAAGCGTCTATCATTGAAACCAATGGATGCTGAAGAAGCAGTTCTACAAATGGAAATGCTCGGTCACCAATTCTTTATCTTTGAAGATTCAGAAACAAATGGTGCAAGCATCGTTTATAAACGTAATGATGGTAAATATGGTTTGATTGAAACAAATGAATAAAATTACAAAATTTTTTAGCTGAGACATTTATGTGTCTCGGCTTT
Organism: Companilactobacillus sp. FL22-1; assembly: GCF_043951805.1. Taxonomy (NCBI): domain Bacteria; kingdom Bacillati; phylum Bacillota; class Bacilli; order Lactobacillales; family Lactobacillaceae; genus Companilactobacillus; species Companilactobacillus sp. FL22-1. The sequence goes on along the minus strand of NZ_JBINJY010000005.1, from coordinate 67,236 downwards.
TTTTGTTCTCAGGAAAGTGATTGTAAAGCATTTTTAACACAAAGAAGTGAAAATTGGTGTATCATTGTAATCCTGAGAAGTCTAATTAAATAGATATTAAGTTTAAATGTTGAAAAAAAAATGCTACTATTAAGAGTATGTTTATAACACTTAGGAGAGATATATTATAATGGCAAATCCACTAAGAAGATGGGTCGAAAGCGATAAAAGAGAAGTTAAACGTATGGGCAAAATTGCCGATAAGGTTGAAAGCTATGCTGATGCTTACAGCAAACTTTCAGATGACGAGCTCAAAGCTAAGACTCCTGAATTTAAAGAAAGACTAGCAAAGGGCGAAACATTAGACGATATTTTGCCAGAAGCATTTGCTACTGCTCGTGAAGGTGCAAAGAGAGTTCTTGGATTGTATCCATTTAGAGTTCAAATAATTGGTGGTATTACTTTACATGAAGGAAATATTGCTGAAATGAAAACTGGTGAAGGTAAAACTTTGACAGCTACTTTGCCAGTTTACTTAAATGCGCTTGATGGAAAGGGTGTTCACGTTGTTACAGTTAACGAATACCTTTCTGGACGTGATGCTAAACAAATGGGTGAGTTATACAACTGGCTAGGTTTAACTGTTGGCTTGAACGTCAATAGTATGGACCCAGAAGAAAAGCGTGCGGCTTATAACTGCGATATCACTTATTCAACTAACAGTGAATTAGGTTTCGATTATTTGCGTGACAACATGGTCGTTTACAAAGAACAAATGGTTCAACGTCCATTGCACTATGCAATTGTCGATGAGGTCGATTCAATTTTGATCGATGAGGCTAGAACACCATTGATCATTTCTGGTGCAGCTGAAAAGTCAACTGCAATGTACGTTCGTGCTGACCGTTTTGCTAAAACTCTTGAAAAAGACGATTACAAGATCGATTGGCCAACTAAGTCAATCAGTTTGACAGAAACTGGAATCAGAAAAGCTGAAGATTACTTTGGCCTTGATAACTTGTACGATATTGATAATACCGTTTTGAATCACCATTTGGACCAAGCCTTGCGTGCTAATTACATCATGAGTTTGAATATTGACTACGTGGTTCAAGAAGGCGAAGTTAAGATTGTTGATCAATTTACTGGTCGTGTTATGGATGGTCGTCGTTATTCTGATGGACTACACCAAGCTATTGAAGCTAAAGAAGGCGTAGAGATCCAAGATGAAACTAAGACTATGGCTAACATCACTTACCAAAACTTCTTCCGTATGTATGATAAGTTGGCTGGTATGACTGGTACTGCTAAAACTGAAGCAGAAGAATTTAGAGAAATCTATAACATGGAAGTTATCTCAATTCCAACTAACAAGCCAGTTATCCGTGATGACAAGGATGATGTACTTTACCCTACATTGAAGAGTAAATTTGCTGCCGTTGTTGAAGAAATCAAGAAACGCCACGCCAAAGGTCAACCTTTATTGGTTGGTACAGTTGCGGTTGAATCTTCAGAATATCTTTCTAAATTGCTCGATAAAGAAGGTATTCCTCACGCTGTCTTGAATGCTAAGAACCATGCCAAGGAAGCTGAAATCGTTATGAATGCCGGTCAACGTGGCGCCGTTACAATTGCTACTAATATGGCTGGTCGTGGTACTGATATTAAATTAGGACCTGGAGTTAGAGAATTAGGTGGCCTCTGCGTTATTGGTACAGAACGTCATGAATCTCGTCGTATTGATAATCAGCTTCGTGGACGTTCAGGTCGTCAAGGTGATCCTGGTGTAACTCAATTCTACATGTCACTAGAAGATGACTTGATGAAGCGTTTTGGTTCTGATCGAATCAAACGTGTCTTGAAAGCTTTGAAGGTTGAAGATGACGACGCCGTTATTCAAAGCCGTATGATGACTCGTCAAGTTGAGTCCGCTCAAAAACGTGTTGAAGGTAATAACTACGATACTCGTAAGAATACTTTGCAATACGATGATGTTATGCGTGAACAACGTGAAGTTATTTATAAAGAAAGAATGGAAGTTATTACAGAAGACAAAGATCTTGATCGCGTCTTGCTTCCAATGATCGAAAGAACTATTAAGGCACAAGTCGACGTTCATACAACTGGTAAAAAAGAAGACTGGGAACTAGATGCTATCGTTGATTTTGCTAAAGCTGCCTTAGTCGGTGATGATCAAATCGATGTTGTTGACTTACAACTTAAATCTCAAGAAGAAATCGTTAATTATTTGATGGACTTTGTTCACAAGAACTACGAACAAAAGAAAGATCAACTTGGCGACCCTTCACAGATGCTAGAATTTGAAAAAGTTGTTATTCTTAGAGTGGTCGACGAGCACTGGACAGATCATATCGATGCAATGGATCAACTACGTCAATCAATTGGTCTACGTGGCTACGGACAATTGAATCCATTAGTTGAATACCAAGAAGAAGGGTATCGTATGTTCGAAGAGATGGTTTCAGATATTGAATATGATGTAACAAGATTATTCATGAAGGCTGAGATCAGACAAAATATGGAAAGATAAAAGCTGGCCATTGGCCGGCTTTTTTTATAAGGGTGATTAAATGGAATTCGGTGAAATTAGAAATAGGATCTCCGAAATGGAGAATAAAATAAAGCAATTCAGGGGGTCTCTTTGACTTAGAGAGTCTGGAAGAAAGTATTGCTGAAAATGAAGCTAAAATGACGGAAAATGGTTTTTGGGATGATCATGAAAAAGCTCAACAATTGATTGATTCTACCAATGAACTCAAAGATAAATATGATAACTTCAAGGCTTTGAGCGAAGGATTAGAGAATCTGCAAGTTTTAGCTGAATTGTATCAAGAAGATCCGGAAGCAGAATTGATGGATCAATTGGTGGACGATTCGGATAAATTGGCTGAAAAACTTCGTTCATATGAGTTAATGATGTTGTTATCCGAACCATATGATTCTCATAATGCAATCTTAGAAATTCACCCTGGTGCGGGCGGAACTGAATCTCAAGATTGGGGTTCAATGTTGTTGCGGATGTATCAGAGATGGGCTGACCAGCACAACTTCAGCGTTGAAATTGAAGATTATCAACCAGGTGAAGAAGCTGGGATCAAGAGTGTCTCAATGATGATTCAAGGAAAGAATGCATACGGATTGTTACGTTCTGAAAGAGGGGTTCATCGGCTAGTGAGAATCTCGCCGTTTGACTCAGCCGGAAGACGGCATACTTCTTTTGCCTCCGTTGATGTGATGCCAGAACTAGACGACAGCATTCATGTCGAAATCAACGATGATGATTTGCGGGTTGATGTATTCAGATCTTCTGGAGCTGGTGGACAACATATCAATAAAACTTCTTCAGCGGTTCGAATTACTCATTTGCCAACCGGCATCGTCGTTAGTTCACAGGCACAACGGTCGCAGCTACAAAACCGTGAAACAGCTATGAACATGCTGAAGGCTAAACTTTTCCAACGTGAGCAGGAAGAACAAGCTAAGAAACATGCTGAGATTCAAGGGGAACAATTAGATATCGGTTGGGGATCGCAAATTAGATCATATGTTTTCCATCCATATACGATGGTCAAAGATCATCGCTCGAATTACTCGACTAGCAATGGTCAAGCCGTTATGGACGGGGATTTAGATCCATTTATTTATGCCTATCTTCAATGGAAACTACAAGGGGTCAAACAGCAATGAAGAAGAAAATTTTAGTTGTTGACGATGAACCAGCAATCTTAGAACTGATTGAATATAATCTTGAAGACAATGATTATCAAGTTTCAACAGCCGTTGATGGACAAATGGCGTTAGATAAGGCGACCGATGAGAAGTTTGACCTGATTCTTTTGGATCAAATGTTGCCAAAGCTGAGCGGCATTGAGATGTTAAAAAAGATGCGTAAGGCTGGTAATTTAACTCCAGTGATCTTTTTAACCGCAGTAGATACCGAAGAGAATAAAATCGAAGGTTTGATCAGTGGAGCTGACGATTACGTTACTAAACCTTTCAGTATCAAAGAGTTATTAGCTCGCATCAAAGTGGTTTTGAGACGAACATCTCATGAAGAAGTTCATCAGTCGTTTGAACTCAATACCGATGTGAAGAGTTTAGTAATGGATGGTCAAGAGATTCCGTTAACGAAAAAAGAATATGAATTGTTGGAATATCTGATTAGAAATAAAGGGATTGTCGTCTCCAGGGAGCAAATATTTGACAATGTTTGGGGCGTAGACTCCAATTCTCAAATGCGGATGGTTGATATTCAAATCAGCCACCTCCGTGATAAAATTGAACAGGATACTAAAGACCCACAAATAATTAAAACCGTGCACGGATTCGGTTATATTTTAGAGGTATAACGATGAAAAAAAGATTAGGACCAATAGTTGCTATATTAATTTCGATCGCTGTCTTTCTCATTATTGTGACTTTTTCAGATAGTATTTTGAGCAACTCACAAAATGATATGTTTACCGAAGAAACTGTTTCTTATCAAGAATTGAAGAAAAACCATGAACCGGCGCAGGCAGCAAAAATAGCTGGCCTAACTTATGTTGATACATCGAAGGAAAATACCAAGATGCAACAAAAGGCTTATGACATGTATCATAACGGCCGTACGGCTCCAGGCAAAGATTATGTGACCGATTCAACGCTGAATACTAGAACCATGTACTTCATGTCGGGGACGCAACGTCATATCGTAGCTAAAGAATATGATCGTCTCTGGAGTCAAAGTCCGATGACTTTTGTGATCATTACTTTGATGTACTTTTTGATTACTGATTCGGTGATCTTGTTCTATTACCGCAAGCGTCAAAAATTGAGTAACGATATCAAGAGCGTAACAGAAAATCTGCGTCGGGTTCGCAAGAATAAAGAGATGGCATCGATTATTCTAGCTCCAGACGATGAACTTTATGGTTTGGTTGAACAGACTAATAAGATCAGTATGGATATCAATGACCTTCGAGATGATGTTAGATTGCGTGAGCGCCGCTTCAGAGGTTTGGTGGGACACTTGCCAATCGGTGTCATGCTCTTGAATTCTCAAGGGGATGTCTTGATGCATAATCAGGCCATGTCTAGTTTATTGGATGTCAATATTTCAAATGATATTCATCCGTTCATTGAAGATGTTAAAACTTATAGTTTAAGTCGAATGATCGAGCATACTTTGAGAAAGAATAAGAATCACCACCGTGAGATTCAATTAGTTGGTAATTCTCAAAAGTATGTTGATGTCAACGTAATTCGTTTGATTCACTCACGTGAAGACTTTGATCAACAAGTTTTAGTTATCTTGTATGATTTGACAGAAAGCCGACAGATTGAAAGAATGCAAGTCGACTTCGTCAACAATGTCAGTCACGAACTAAAGACGCCTGTTACTTCGATCGAAGGCTTCTCAGAGACCTTGCTGAATGGTGCCAAAGACGATCCTAAAAAGGCTGAACATTTCTTGGAAATTATCCACAGCGAAAGTGTTCGTCTGTCAGATTTGATTCAAGATATTCTGTCATTGTCCAAGGTTCGACGCGACACCGAAAAGGCGACGATTTTCAATTTGCATGATGATATAAATCATATTTTGGAACGTCAATCCTTAGCAATTAAGAAACATGATTTGAAGGTCAAGCAAGAATATGCCGGTAATCCTGAAGTGACTGCTAATCGAGAAAAGATCAATCTGGTATTTCGTAATTTGATCAAAAATGCTATTTCTTATAACAAAGAGCACGGTGAGATCGATATCGAAGTACATCATGATGAAATTGAGAACCGAATCAAGTTTATTATTAAAGATACTGGAATCGGTATATCGGAAGAAGATCAAGGAAGAATCTTCGAACGTTTCTATCGTGTTGACCGGTCTAGAAGTTTGGAGACTGGTGGTACCGGGCTTGGATTGGCTATCGTAAAGGAAACCTTGGATACATTAGATGGCGATATTCGCATAGAATCTCATAAAGGTCTAGGCACAACTTTCACAGTCGACATACCACTATAATAAAAATGCCGCAACAAATTATTTTATTTTGTTGTGGCTATTTTTATACAAAAAATATACATTGTTGTACTATGCTAGTTGGATAGAGGTGAGGACATTGAAAAGAAGACTTGTCGCATTAATTGCAGTTGTGATCCCCATGGTATTGATTTTGAGTGGTTGCAAGGGCAGCGGAAGCCAAGAGACGATTACGGCTGTAGGTTCATCAGCAGCCCAACCATTAGTGGAACTTGCCGGGGAAGAGTTCACCAAGGATAATCCGAACGAATATGTCAACGTTCAAGGTGGCGGGACAGGTACAGGACTGAGTCAGATTCAACAAGGAGCCGTTAATATCGGTAATTCTGATCTTTACGCTGAACAGAAAAAAGATATTGATGCTAGCAAACTTGTCGATCATCGAATAGCTGCAGTCGGCATGATTCCCGTCGTAAATAAAGACGTTAAGATTAAGTCCTTAACAATTACTCAATTGAGACAGATTTTCTCTGGTCAAGTTAAAAATTGGAAAGAAGTTGGCGGTCAAGATTTGCCAATTACGATCATTAACCGTGCTGATGGTTCCGGGACTCGAGCATCCTTTGAAAGTGATGTTATGAACGGAACTCCGTTCGTGCGCTCTCAAGAGCAAGATTCCAGTGGAATGGTACGTCAGATCGTTAATAATACCAGAGGTTCGATCAGCTATTTAGCGATGCCTTATTTAAATAGTTCAGTCAAAACCATTAAGGTCAATGGCGTTGAACCAACAATTGAAAATATTGAGAATAATCGCTGGAAGATCTGGTCATACGAACATTTATATACCAATGGCAAACCAACTGGTATGACTAAGCAATTTCTTGATTTTATTATGACTGAACATGTCCAAGAGAATGTAGTTAAGAAAATGAATTACGTACCAATCAATAGTATGAAGTATCAAAAGGATTATAAAGGCAATGTAACGCCGGTTTCAAAGGGGGCAAAGTAATTTGAAAGATCCAATTAGAGAGAGTTTAACTAAGAAATCAGTCTCAGCTAAACGAGAAACTCGCGGTAAAATTATTTCTTTTAGTTTTACAGCCATTATTGTGTTGTTAGTTATTACGATTATTGGGTTCATTGCTTCCCGAGGTTTAATTATTTTCATTAAGGATGGCGTCAATCCAATCAACTTTTTGACGCACTCGGTTTGGTCACCTAGTAAGTTAGATAGTGCTGGGCATCCAATTGTCGGGGCAGCTCCAATGATCGTCGGCTCATTTGCGGTTACCTTGATTGCAGCATTGATCGGTACACCATTTGCCATTGCAGCGGCTATTTTCATGACTGAAATTTCGCCTAAATGGGGTCGAAAAATTTTACAGCCCGTTATCGAATTATTGGTCGGAATCCCATCTGTAGTTTATGGATTCTTCGGTTTAACGATCATCGTGCCATTTGTCAGAAGTTTTGCTGGAGGTAGTGGTTTTGGTATTTTAGCTGGATCATTTGTCCTCTTTATTATGATTTTACCAACGATCACTTCGATGTCAGTTGATGCACTAAGAGCAGTGCCACGTTATTATCGTGAAGCTTCATTGGCTTTAGGCGCAACCAGATGGCAAACAATCTCTAAAGTTGTTTTGAGAGCTTCAACACCGGGATTGTTGACGGCGGTTGTTTTTGGTATGGCTCGTGCTTTTGGTGAAGCCTTAGCTGTTCAAATGGTTATCGGTAATGCGATGCTGTTGCCACAAAATTTAGTCTCACCATCATCGACTTTAACAAGTGTCTTAACAATGAATATGGGTAATACAATTATGGGTTCAACACCAAACAATGCGCTTTGGTCATTGGCTTTATTACTATTATTGATGTCATTGCTATTCAACTTCGTTATCAGAAGAATTGCTAAGCGAGGTGAATTTTAATGTTCAATGAAAAAACTAAAGATAAAATTGCAACAGGCGTAATTTACTTTATGTCTGGAATCATTGTTTTGATTCTGGCCGGGTTGTTGATATATATTCTAGGTAGCGGACTACGCTATGTTAATTGGCATTTTCTCACCTCAGGATCTAAAGCGTTCCAAGCCGGTAGCGGTGTCGGCATTCAATTGTTCAACTCGTTTTTCTTATTGATTTTATCGATGTTGATCTCAATTCCCATTTCAATCTGTGCGGGGATTTATTTATCAGAATACGCTGGTAAAAATAAATTCGTCGATTTGATCCGTGTTTCGATTGAAGTTTTGAGTTCATTGCCATCGATCGTTGTGGGACTATTTGGATTCTTGATCTTTGTAATTAGTTTCAAATTTGGTTTTTCAATTTTGTCTGGTGCTTTAACGCTGACGGTTTTCAACTTGCCAATTTTGACAAGAAATGTTGAAGATTCCTTGCAATCAGTACCACAATCTCAACGTGAGGCCGGTTTAGCCTTAGGACTTTCAAAATGGGAAACTGTTATTCACGTTATTATTCCTGATGGTTTGCCAGGTATTATTACTGGTATGATCATTGGTGCTGGTAGAGTTTTTGGTGAGGCTGCTGCCTTGATCTATACCGCAGGTCAGAGTGCACCTCCACTAGACTTTACCAATTTCAATGTTTTCAGCATTACGAGTCCGTTAAACTTGATGAGACCAGCTGAAACTTTGGCGGTACATATTTGGAAAGTTAACTCGGAAGGATTGATTCCTGATGCAGTACAAGTGTCAGCGGGTGCTTCAGCAGTTTTGATCATTGCGGTATTGATTTTCAATTTACTTTCTAGATACATTGGTAATTTAGTTTATAAGAGAATGACGGGTGAATAGTGATGGACACACAAGCAGATCAACAATACATCCTTCATTTGAATGAGGATGAACATGAAATCGCTTTGAAGACTAAGGATCTACAAGTTTTCTATGGTCAAAAAGAGGCCATGCACAAGGCTTCATTGCAGTTTGAAAGATACAAGATCACTTCTTTGATTGGAGCTTCTGGTTCTGGTAAGTCGACTTATTTAAGGTCGCTCAATCGAATGAATGATAATGTTGATGGGGCCAGCGTTAAAGGCCAAATCATGTACCGTGGTTTAGATATCAACAAAGACAATGTGGATATCTATGAAGTTAGAAAGCATATCGGAATGGTTTTTCAACGGCCAAATCCATTTTCCAAGTCAATTTATGACAATATAACCTTTGCGTTGAAGCGTCACGGATTGCATGATCGTAAAAAGTTAGATGAGATCGTTGAAACCACTTTGAAGCAGGCTTCACTATGGGACCAAGTTAAAGATGATTTAAATAAAAGTGCATTAGCACTCTCTGGGGGACAGCAACAACGACTTTGTATTGCACGCGCAATTGCCATGAAACCTGATATTTTATTGATGGATGAACCTGCAAGTGCGCTTGATCCAATTTCAACGTCGAACGTCGAAGAAACGATGATGAGTTTGAAAGATAAATTCACGATCATCATCGTAACTCACAATATGCAACAGGCGGCTAGAATCAGCGATTATACGGCATTTTTCCATATGGGACATGCGGTTGAATTTAATGAAACTAGAAAAATCTTTACTCGTCCCCATATTAAGACGACTGAAGATTATGTTTCTGGACACTTTGGATAGGGAGCGTTAACCTTGGCAGAAAAAATTTTAACTTCTTCAGATGTACATTTGTTTTATGGTAAAAAAGAGGCTTTGAAGGGTATTAATCTCGATTTCAACAAGAATGAGATTACAGCTCTGATCGGCCCTTCTGGTTGTGGAAAATCCACTTACTTGCGTTGTTTGAATCGTATGAACGATTTAATTCCAAACGTAACGATAACGGGAACGATTTCTTTGAATGGTAAAAACATCTATGCACCTAGTATTGACACGGTTGAATTGCGAAAACAAGTGGGAATGGTTTTTCAACAACCAAACCCATTTCCTTTCTCAATTTATGATAATGTTATCTATGGATTAAGATTAGCGGGTATCAAGGATAAAGCGGTATTGGATGAAGCTGTAGAAACTAGTTTGCAAAATGCGGCTGTTTGGGATGATGTTAAAGACAAATTGCACCAGAGTGCTCTATCATTATCTGGTGGTCAACAGCAAAGAGTATGTATTGCTAGAGTTTTAGCAGTGAAACCTGATATTATCTTATTAGACGAACCAACTTCAGCTTTGGACCCTATATCTTCGTCCAAGGTTGAAGATACAATGCTAGCTTTAAAAGAGAACTATACGATCATCACAGTTACACACAATATGCAACAAGCTTCAAGAATCTCCGATCATACTGCTTTCTTCTTGAACGGCGAACTGATTGAAGTTAATGAAACAAGTAATATTTTCCTAAATCCCAAGGAAAAACAAACGGAAGACTATATTTCTGGAAAATTCGGTTAGGAGAAAAAGATGCGTTCAACATTTGAGGAACAATTAAATAATTTACATTTGCGCTTCTCAGAAATGGGTATGATGGCCAGTGAAGCTATTATGAAGTCTGTAAAAGCTTATGTTGACCATGATAAAGCTCTAGCAAGAGAAGTTATTGAAAATGATCACGTGATCAATCGACGTGAGATGGACTTGGAAAAAGAGTCCTTTGAAATGATTGCTTTGCAACAACCAGTGACCTCTGATCTGCGGATGATCGTCACCGTTTTGAAAGCCAGTTCAGACTTGGAACGAATGGGTGATCATGCAGTCAGTATCGCTCAAGAAACAATTCGAGTTAAGGGAGAAACTAGAATCCCTGAAATTGAAAAATTGATTGCTGATATGGGTGAGATTACAACTAGTATCGTTGAAGACTCACTGGAAGCCTACTTGAAACGAGACAGTAAGATGGCTGAAGAAGTCGCTAGTCGAGATGTCAAAGAACACTATTTGAGTGCTGAGATCAACAAGATGAGTATTACAGAAATGCAAAAAGAAGGCGACTACGTTCTGAGTGGCTCTTCTTATATGCTAGTTTCCAGTTATTTGGAAAGAGCAGGCGATTATGCCACAAACATTTGTGAATGGGTAGTTTACTTGAACAGTGGACATGTGGTAGAACTGAATCAGAAGCATATTGCAGATGAGGATTATCCTCACGATAATTGATAATTATCTCAATCTGTAGTATATTTTTTGGACGAGTTGAGGTGATAATAACATGAAGAAAAAAATTACCAGATCAAGTACTGATCGAATGCTGGCTGGCGTTTGCGGTGGTTTGGGAGAGTACTTTGGAATTGACTCAACTTGGATTCGTTTGGCATTTATCTTCTTTTTACCATTTACTTATTTCTTACCAGTTTTAGTTTATATAATTTGTGTCTTTTCGTTTCCTGAGAAGCGCAATATTCAAGAGACAAGCTATAATCGTACGAAGAAAAGATCGAGAGCCAAAGATTCTAAAAAATATTATTGATTCAATAGAGAGTTAAATGAGGGTATAAAATGAAATTTCTAATCAAATTGGTAATACAAACGCTATTGTTTTTAGCGATAGCGCGCCTATTTCCAGGTATGTTTCAGATTGCTAGTTTTGGGACGGCGGTCCTAGCTAGTTTGGTATTGGTTTTCTTGAATTGGACTATCAAGCCTCTGTTACATATCATTTCACTACCAATAACGTTTATTACTTTTGGATTATTTTCTTTTGTAATAAATGCCATAATTTTGGAATTGACTTCTGCGTTAGTTGGTTCAAACAGTTTTCACTTTAATGGCTTTGGTTCAACGTTGATCGTGGCAGTGATCTTAGCGATTTGTAATTCAATTATTAATACTTATACAAATGACAACTTATAAATTCGATAAATAAAAATGCTCTTTGATTCTAATCCAACTTTAGAATCAAGGGCATTTTTGCTTTGGAACAAGATGAATGAGTTATGTCTCAAGCTCTTCTTTTTAGCTAGTTTAATGATAGAATTAAACTAAAATATGATTTTTGCGAGGGTTGGTTATGACAAATTTTGTGACAGTATCTGAAATGGTCAAAGATAATGAGCTAAAGGTTTACGCAGGCGCAGATTTAATGGACCAAGAAAAAATAACTACGAGTGATATTTCTCGTCCAGGAATCGAATTAACGGGATATTTCGATTACTACCCAAGTGAACGGATCCAGTTATTTGGACAAACCGAATCAGCATACTCACGTTCAATGACGGAGAATAATCGTTATAAAGTTATGCTTGAACTGTGTCGTGAGGATACACCAGCATTGTTGATTTCTCGAAACATTCAGCCAAGTAAAGAATTGTTGAAAGCTGCCACTGAGCATAATGTTCCGGTCATCGGTTCAGAACTGCCAACAACACGTCTTTCCAGTATGATTACTGAATATTTGGATGAAAAATTAGCTCCTCGGGAATCAATTCATGGTGTCTTAGTTGATGTCTACGGTATTGGAATTCTGTTGACGGGTCATTCGGGAATTGGTAAAAGTGAAACAGCTTTGGAACTTGTTAAAAGAGGTCATCGTCTGATTGCTGATGATCGGGTTGATGTCTATCAACGTGATGAAAAAACGATTGTCGGAGAAGCTCCTAAGATTCTCAATCATTTGCTAGAGATCAGAGGAATTGGTATCATCGATGTTATGAACCTCTTTGGTGCCGGTGCTGTTCGTTCGCAAAGTGAGATCCAATTGATCATTAATTTGGAAAATTGGTCAGCTGATAAGAATTATGACCGGATCGGTACTTTAGAAGACAAACGAACTTTCTTTGACGTTGATGTACCACAGATTACCGTTCCTGTAAAAGTTGGTCGGAATATTTCCATTATTATTGAGGTTGCCGCTATGAATTATCGGGCCAAGAAGATGGGTTACGATGCAACAAAGAAATTTGAAGATAATTTAGGGCAATTGATCAAAGAGAATGAGGAAAAAACAAAAAATGGAGAAAGTAACTGATGAACTTTGATTTATTAGCTTTGAATCCAATTGCTTTTCAGCTTGGTAGTTTACAGATTCACTGGTATGGGGTCATTATCGCTTTGGGGGCCTTGGTCGGAGTATTAATGGCCATGCGCGAAGCCAAGAAACGGCATATGGACCCAGATAATATTTTGGATTTAGTTTTGTATGGTGTGCCGATCGCTTTAGTCGGGGCTAGATTGTATTATGTGATTTTTGAATTGCCATTCTATTTAGCTAATCCTGGTGAAATTATTAAAATCTGGCATGGAGGAATTGCCATATATGGTGGTTTGATTGCGGCCTTTATCGTACTGATAGTCTTGTGCCGTAAGCGAAAACTTTCACCTTGGTTGATGTTAGATATTGCTGCACCGTCAGTTTTGTTAGGCCAGATCGTGGGCCGATGGGGAAACTTCATGAATCAAGAGGCTTTTGGTGCTAAAACAAGTTTGCACTTTTTAGAGTCGTTGCATTTGCCACACTTTATCGTGGAACAGATGTTTATCAACGGTGCTTATCGTCAACCGACTTTCTTGTATGAGTCAGTTGGTAATTTGATTGGTCTCATATTGATTATCAGTTTGCGAAATAAGAGTCATTTCTTTAAACGAGGCGAAGTCTTCTTAACTTACTTGATTTGGTATCCAGCCGTAAGATTTTTTGTTGAAGGGATGCGGACAGATAGTTTATATCTTTTGCCCGGAATTCGTGTTTCACAGATGTTATCCTTGATTTTATTTGTGGTTGCGATTATCCTATTTATTTATCGGCGCAGGAAATATGATGAGCCTTGGTATAATGAATTGTGAGCAATTTAATTGCTAAGTTGAAAATAAATGGTAAGATTTGTTGAGTAATAGGAGGTAATCGACGATGAAAACATATGATGTAGTAGTTATTGGAGCGGGTCCTGGTGGTTTAACAGCTGCCTTGTATGCTTCACGTGCTAACTTATCAGTAATGATTCTTGATCGTGGTATCTACGGTGGTCAAATGAATAACACCGCTGCGATTGAAAATTACCCTGGATTTGATTCAATCTTGGGACCTGATTTGAGTGAAAAGATGTATCAATCTTCAACTCAGTTTGGGGCTGACTTCGGTTATGGAGCAGTAGAATCAGTTGAGGATAAAGGAAATGTCAAAATCATTCATACAGATGATGGCGACTATGAAACTAAGGTAGTAATCATTGCCACTGGTTCACAATATAAGAAGATCGGCGTACCTGGTGAGGAAGAACTTTCAGGACGTGGAGTTTCATACTGTGCTGTCTGTGATGGTGCATTCTTTAAAGGCCAAGACGTTGCTGTTATTGGTGGTGGCGATTCAGCCGTTGAAGAAGGAATTTATTTAACTCAACTTGCTAAGTCTGTAACAATCATTCACCGTCGTGATCAACTTCGTGCCCAAAAGATTCTCCAAGATCGTGCATTTAAGAACGATAAGATCAAGTTTGTTTGGAACGCTGATGTAAAAGAAATCATGAGTGAAGACGACAAAGTAAGTGGCGTTAGATACATTGATAAAGAAACTGGTGCTGAACATGTTGTTCCAGCTAAGGGTGCCTTTATCTATGTTGGTATTCAACCAATGACTGATTCATTCAAGGGTCTAGGTATCCTTGATGAAGCTGGCTGGATCGATACTAATGAACACATGGAAACTAAAGTACCTGGTATTTTGGCTGTCGGTGATGTTCGTAAGAAAGATCTGCGTCAAATTGCAACAGCTGTCGGTGAGGGTGGAATTGCTGGACAACAAGCGTTCAGTTATATCCAAGAACTTGCTGATGACAAAGTTTCAGCCAATTAAAATTTTTATAGAAACAACCGTTGAGGGTTATATGAACGATGAAAAAAAGTCGTTCATATAACCCTTTTTTTATAAATTGAATAATAATTCATGATTTAAATATCGAAAGAATTATTGTTAAAAATTGATTCCACTTCGTACATGTTTAAACATATAATATGTATAAATTATAGTAAGGAAGTGATTCTTATGCGCGAAGTTGCAGATAAAAATATGGACCGTCTAATGCACGAGTCAGGGTTTAATATTGCCTCTAATCTGAAACAACTGAGACGAGAGAGAAACGTTACTCAAAAGGAAGTCGCTCAACATTTAAATATTGATGTGACAACTCTTTCTCATTATGAAACAGGAATTCGGATGCCGGATATCGACACTTTGATTGCACTTGCTAAGTACTATGACATTGATATCAACCGAATGGTCAGCAGTGAAGATAACTAATTGATCCTAATTTGTTAATTTGATGAGCTAATTTTAAGGATGGTTTAAAATTTTATTGTTAAAGTTACGTAAATCAAATTTTAATAGTACTCTATGATTGCTATAATGGTTGTAAGTACTTACAAATTAGGAGGACGAGTTTAATGTCTTGGCAAGATAATATGCAACAATGGCTTGACTACAAAGATTTAGATTTAGATATGAAAGAACAGTTACAAGAAATTGCACAAGATCCTAAAGTAGCAGAAGAAGCTTTTTACGAACCAATGGAATTCGGTACAGCGGGTATGCGTGGCTTGATTGGACCCGGTATCAACCGGATGAACATTTATACAGTTCGCCAAGCAACTGAAGGTTTAGCTTCATTCATGGATACTTTGGATGAAAAAGTTAAGGCACAAGGTGTCGCAATTAGTTATGATTCACGTTATTATTCTCAAGACTTTGCGTACGAATCAGCAAAAGTTTTGGGTGCTCACAATATTCACAGCTATGTATTTGATAGTTTAAGACCTACACCCGAATTATCCTTTGCGGTCAGAAGCTTGCATACTTATGCAGGTATTATGATCACAGCAAGTCATAATCCTAAACAATATAATGGTTTCAAAATATATGGTCCAGATGGCGGACAAATGCCACCAACTGAATCTGACAATATTACTAGTTTTGCTCGTAAGGCAAACGACCTCTTCGCTATCAAGGTTAAATCAGTTCAAAAATTAAGAGCTGAAAAGTTATTGACTTTGATTGGTGAAGACGTTGATATAGATTACATGAAAAATCTAGAAACAGTTATCGTTGATCCTAAGTTGATCCAAGATATTGGTGACAAGATGAAATTCGTTTACTCACCACTTCATGGAACGGGTAAGATGATTGCTCCAAGAATTTTCCAACAACTAGGTTTCAAGAATTTCAATATGGTAACTGAACAAGCCATCCTTGATCCAGAATTTGCCACGACACCGTTCCCTAATCCAGAATTTGCCCAAACCTTTGATCTCGCTATTGAACGAGGTAAAAAGATTGGTGCTAACATTCTGATTGCTACCGACCCTGACGCCGATAGACTAGGTGCAGCTGTCAGACAACCAGATGGCTCTTATAAATTAATGACAGGTAATCAAATTGCTTCAGTTCTTTTGAACTATTTGTTGCAAGCAAAGAAAAATTTGCAAGCTTTACCTGCCAATGGCGCAGTTGTGAAGTCGATCGTTTCCTCAGAATTAGCGACCGCAATTGCTAATAAATATGACATTAAGATGTTCGATGTTTTGACTGGTTTCAAGTATATTGCTGAAAAGATCGAACAATTTGAAAAAACAGGTAGCAATGAATTTCTATTTGGATTTGAAGAGAGTTATGGATATCTCGTTAAGCCATTTGTCCGTGATAAGGATGCTATGCAGTCAACTTTGTTGTTGGCAGAAGCTGCAGCTTATTATGAATCAAAAGGCAAGACGATCTATGATGCTCTAGAAGATCTCTATGAGGAGTTTGGTTACTACCGTGAAAAGACTATCTCTAAGACGTTTGACGGTATTTCAGGTAAAGATAAAATGGCTCAGATCATGAAGACTTTACGTGAAGAGGGAATCGATCAAATCAACGGTGTAAAAGTAGTTGAAACGATCGATTATCTCAATGATACTGATACGACAGCCGATGGAACTAAAGAAACTGGTTTACCAAAGGCTGATGTAATGAAGTATGTTTTAGCTGATGAAACTTGGGTTGCTGCTAGACCTTCAGGAACTGAACCAAAGATGAAGTTCTATATTGGTGTTAAGAGTGACACAGAAGCTGGAGCAGCACAAAAGCTCGTCGACTTTGGCAAAGAAGTTGAGAGCTGGGAATAAAGATTTTAACTAAGTTTGTCTCAGATTAACAGCAATATTTATTATATCCTCTGCTTTTATTATCGAAAGCAGGGGATTTTTTTATTGAACAATTTTTGATCATTTATTACCGTGTTTTTTAGATTGCGATATAATATTTTAATGTAGTTTGTGAAAAGGGGAAAATAAATTGTCGAACAATCAACATTTAGTAATTATCTCGCTTGATTCATTAGGATTTAGAGATATCAACGAGCATCAAGCACAACTACCTACTTTGAACAAGTTAGTTACAAGTGGTACTTGGGTCAAAGAGGTTAAGGGAATTTATCCAACATTGACTTATCCTTCTCATACATCAATTATCACTGGTCAGTATCCCAATGTACATGGGATAGTCAATAATACCAAGATTCAGCCAAAGCGTCGTTCACCCGATTGGTATTGGTATCAAAAAGATGTTAAATCACCTACTTTATACGATTTAGCACATCAAAAGAAACTAACTACCTCAGCCTTTTTGTGGCCGGTAACTGCTGGTAGTAAGATAACTTATAATTTGGCTGAAATTTTCCCAAACCGTATTTGGACCAATCAAGTACTGGTTTCTCTAAAAGCCAGTTCACCATTATTTATTCTGAAAATGAATCAAAAGTATGGAAAATTACGTAATGGTATTAAGCAACCGCAATTAGATGAGTTTATTACTGCCTGTGCCGTGGACACGTTGAAGAATAAAAAACCAAATTTAACTTTATTGCATTTGGTTGACATGGATAGCATGAGACATCGTTATGGCGTTTTGTCTGAGGAAGCGATGGCGGCTTTAAAACGGTTAGATAAACATGTCGCTCAAGTGATCCAAGCTACTAAAGAAGCAGGAACCTTTGAAGACACAAACTTTGTGATTCTTGGGGACCATTATCAAATAAATGTTGATAAGATGATTCATTTAAATACTTTATTTGCCAAGAGAAATTGGCTCACAGCTAAACCTGATCAAACTTTTGCAAATGATTGGCAAGTTATGGCTAAGAATTGTGATGGTTCTACGTATATTTATACGAAAAATTTTGGTCAGCAGCAGCGCTTGCGTGACTTGATCTCTGGTGTTGAAGGTGTTGAAAAAATATATTCTCAACAAGAAGCAATTGCTATGGGGGCTGATCCTGAGTGTACCTTCATGGTTGAAGCGAAAGCGGGATACTATTTCACCGACGAAAGTGATCGTGCTCAAGTCGTTGAAAAGGTGTTGCCAGAAATGATGGGTGATGCTGACCGTTATCAAGGGGTCCATGGCTACCATCCCAATAAACCTGATTATAAGACGACGGTGATTTTTAATGGACCAATGATCAAGGCTGGACATCAAGTTCAACAAGCTAATTTGGTCGATGAAGCACCGACTTTTGCCCGATTATTAGGTTTAGAATTTCCGGAACCTTTAGCTGGCCGTTGTATTGATGATGTATTTAAGGATTAAAAGAGAGGGAATATATGAAATTCAATAAGAAACAGTGGAGTTGGATCTTTTACGACTGGGCTAATTCAGGCTATGGGATCATCGTGACGACGGCAGTTTTACCAGTTTATTTTAAATCTATCGCTCAAAATGCTGGGGTTTCTCAAGCAAATGCAACGGCTTTTTGGGGCTATGCGAATAGTTTTGGTACTTTGATCGTGTCAATTTTGGCACCGGTTTTAGGTGCTCTGGCTGATTACCCTCATCACAAAAAGAAAATGTTGAGTATGTTCTCTTTCTTGGGGATCGTGATGACGTTAGGTTTAGCATTATTGCCACCAAATTTATG
Organism: Companilactobacillus sp. FL22-1; assembly: GCF_043951805.1. Classification (NCBI taxonomy): domain Bacteria; kingdom Bacillati; phylum Bacillota; class Bacilli; order Lactobacillales; family Lactobacillaceae; genus Companilactobacillus; species Companilactobacillus sp. FL22-1. The sequence continues at coordinate 48,447 of NZ_JBINJY010000005.1, read as the reverse complement.
GCAGATATTGTTATTTGTGTATATCTTATCGATCATCGGCTATTCCGGTGGAAATTTGTTTTATGATAGTTTTTTGACCGACGTGGCTGATAATAAGACGATGGATTCGTTGTCAGCTAACGGTTATGCTTTTGGCTATTTGGGCGGAGTTATCGCCTTTATTTTGTTCTTAGTTTTACAATTAACGAGTGGCTTTGGTATGTTGTCGAGCTATGGTGTTGCCCGTTGGAGTTTTGTCTTGGCAGCTTTATGGTGGATCATCTTCTTTATTCCGCTATTGAAAAATGTTCGCCAAGTCTATTCTTTACCAGAAGACCCACATCCAATTATCTCTAGTTTTAAGAGAGTTTGGACGACTGTTACTCATTTGAGAAAATATCGGGCTGCAGCTTGGTTTTTAGTAGCGTATTTTTTTTATATCGATGGTGTTGACACTATCTTTACGATGGCAACCTCGATTGGAATGGATATGGGAATCACGACGACAACTTTGATGATCGTTTTGTTAGTGGTGCAATTGGTCGCTTTTCCATTTTCTATTCTGTATGGTTGGATTGCTAACAATTTTTCCACTCGAAAAGGTATTCTTTTAGCAATCGTGCTTTATTTAGGAATCTGTCTCTATGCTCTGAAATTGACGACGACAATAGATTTCTGGATCTTGGCAGTGCTTGTAGGTACTAGTCAAGGTGGTATTCAAGCGCTCAGTCGGTCTTATTTTGGAAAGCTGATTCCGAAAGAATCTGGGAGTGAATTTTTTGGCTTTTATAATATTTTAGGTAAATTTTCTGCAGTCTTAGGACCTGTATTAGTGGGAATTGTGACGCAAATAACAGGAAAATCTACCATTGGTGCGGCATCGTTGAGTATCCTATTTTTGATTGGATTAGTGATTTTCTTGATGTTACCGCATTTAACAGCAGATAAGTAAATATATGGCGAAAATATGTTCGGTATGTTAATATAGAGCCAGCGAAATAAGCCGAAATTAATTACATCTAATTCAAGTGAGATTAGATGTATTTTTTAGCTTAAGAGGGGGTAAGTTAGTCCGTGATAGATAGAATAACCGATAATAAATTTGATTTAGTTTCTAAATATGCTCCAGCTGGTGATCAAGCACAAGCAATCGATACGATAACCAAAGATTTTCAAGCTGGCGATAAAGAAGTCATTTTGGAAGGTGCCACTGGTACTGGTAAGACTTTCACGATGGCAAATGTGATTAAGAACTTGAATAAGCCGACGTTGATCATCTCACACAATAAGACTTTGGCTGGACAACTGTATGGTGAAATGAAAGAGTTTTTCCCTAACAATGCGGTTGAGTACTTTGTCAGTTACTATGACTATTACCAACCCGAAGCCTACGTACCCTCAAGCGATACTTATATCGAAAAGGATTCTAGTATCAATGATGAGATCGATAAACTGCGTCACTCTGCCACCAGTTCTTTATTGGAACGAAATGATGTAATTGTTGTGGCCTCAGTTTCTTGTATCTTTGGTTTAGGTGATCCTCGAGAGTACGCTGATAGTATTATTTCCTTGCGAGTTGGACAACAGATCTCCCGAGATAAATTGCTAGAAGAATTAGTCGAAAACCAATTTGAACGTAACGATATCGATTTTCAACGTGGACGCTTTCGGGTTCGAGGCGACGTGATCGATATTTTCCCTGCTTCAAGGGATGACAATGCGATTCGAGTGGAATTTTTTGGTGATGAAATTGACCGGATCATCGAAATGGATGCTTTGACTGGTGAAGTTAAAGGTTCGATGGATCATATCGGAATTTTCCCAGCAACTCACTTCATGATCAGTGATTCCAAGATGGAAGAGGCTCTCAAACGAATCAAGGATGAGATGGATGTCCAAGTTGCTAAATTTACCAAAGAAGGTAAGTTACTAGAAGCACAAAGAATTCAACAACGGACGGAATATGATATCGAAATGATGCGTGAGATGGGTTATACCTCTGGTATCGAGAATTATTCTCGTCACATGGAAGGCCGAGCTGAAGGTGAACCACCATTTACTTTGCTAGATTTCTTCCCTAAAGATTTCAATATTATGATCGATGAATCTCACGTCACGATGCCCCAAATCCGTGGGATGTATAATGGCGATCGTGCTAGAAAACAACAGTTGGTAGATTATGGTTTCCGTCTACCAAGTGCCCTAGATAACCGACCATTGAAACTTGACGAATTTGAACAACATGTTAACCGCATTCTATATGTCTCTGCAACTCCAGGTCCATATGAATTAGAAAGAACCGACAACAAGGCAGAACAGATTATCCGTCCAACAGGTCTACTCGATCCGGAAATTGAAGTGCGGCCTATTATGGGTCAAATCGATGATTTGGTTGGCGAGATCAATCAAAGAGTGGAACGTCATGAAAGAGTCTTCGTCACGACTTTAACTAAGAAGATGGCTGAAGATCTGACTGACTACTTCAAGGATCTAGGAATCAAGGTGCGGTATTTACACAGTGATATCAAGACTTTGGAACGAACACAAATTATCCGAGATTTACGTTTGGGTAAATTTGATGTCTTGATTGGGATCAATCTGTTGCGTGAAGGTATTGATGTTCCGGAAGTTTCCTTGATTGCAATTTTGGATGCAGATAAGGAAGGCTTTTTGCGAGCTGAACGTTCACTAGTCCAGATTATTGGACGTGCATCCAGAAATGAGAACGGAAAAGTTATCATGTATGCTGATCAAGTTACTGATTCAATGAAAGGTGCAATCGATGCGACAGCACGTCGTCGGAAATTGCAGATGCAGTTCAACGAAGAACACGGAATCACTCCAAAGACGATTGTTAAGCCAATTAGAGATGCCATTTCAATGTTCCAGAAAGTTGATAATTCTTCATCAGAAACAGAAAAGATCAATGACGATATCGACTTCAAAGATATGTCTAAGCAAGAACAAAAAGATTTACTTGCTAATCTAAAAGAACAGATGGAAAATGCAGCTAAGAAACTTGATTTCGAGGCTGCGGCCAATTTGCGTGACTCGATTTTGGAATTAAAGGCGGAAATGAAATAAATATGTTAAACGATAAAATTGTTATTCATGGTGCACGTGCACACAATTTAAAGGATATCGATGTGACGATTCCTCGTGATAAGCTGGTAGTTATGACTGGTTTATCAGGTTCGGGAAAGAGTTCCTTAGCGTTTGATACGCTTTATGCAGAAGGCCAACGGCGTTATGTTGAAAGTTTGTCTTCATATGCACGACAATTCTTAGGACAGATGGACAAGCCAGATGTAGATTCAATCGATGGATTGAGTCCGGCCATTTCAATTGATCAAAAGACAACCTCTAAAAATCCTCGTTCAACTGTTGGTACCGTAACTGAAATCAATGATTATTTGCGGTTGCTTTGGGCTCGTGTTGGGACACCCATTTGTCCCAATGATGGTACGAAGATCACTAGTCAATCAGCCCAACAAATGGTTGATTCAATTCTTAAATTAGACGAGGGGACAAAACTCCAGATTTTGTCGCCCGTCGTTCGAGCTAAACGTGGTCAACACAAAAAAGCCTTGGATCAAATTAAGAAGCAAGGTTATGTCCGTATTCGAGTTGATGGTGAGACTCGTGATATTGGTGAAGATATTGAGCTAGATAAGAATAAAAAGCATGATATTGACGTAGTTGTCGACCGAATCGTGATCAACGACCATATTAAGTCACGTCTTTTTGATTCCGTTGAAGCTGCTTTACGTTTATCAGATGGCTATATGAATGTGGACGTGATTGGACAGGACATGATGGTCTTTTCAGAGAAGAACGCTTGTCCAATTTGCGGTTTTACTGTCGGCGAACTTGAACCGCGTTTGTTCTCTTTCAATGCTCCCTTTGGAGCCTGCGAAAATTGTGATGGTTTAGGTGTGAAGCTAGAAGTCGATTTGGACTTAGTTATTCCCGACCCAAGTAAAACTTTAGCCGAGGGTGCCATTGAACCTTGGAATCCCATCAGCTCACAATATTATCCGGAAATGTTGGCCCAAGCTGCTAAAGAATTTAAGATCGACATGAATACGCCTTTTGAGAAATTACCAGCCAAAGATCAAGATATTATTTTAAACGGATCAAATGGCAAAACTTTCCACTTCCATTATGAAAATGATTTTGGTAGTGTTCGTGACGTCGATGTACCATTCGAAGGAATTATTCCTAATATCGATCGTCGCTATCATGAGACTAGCAGTGACTTTACCCGTGAAGTTATGCGTAAGTATATGACCGAGCTCAAATGTCCGGTTTGTCATGGCAAGCGTTTGAATCGTCAAGCTTTAGCAGTTAAAATCAGTGGCAAGGATATTGCTGAAGTTTCAGATATGTCAATTAAAGATGAATTGCCATTCTTTAAAGAAATCACTTTAGGTGAACAAAATACGGTTATTGCTAAGCCAATTTTGAAAGAAGTTAGAGACCGTTTGAGTTTCTTAATCAATGTTGGTTTGGAATATTTATCCTTATCAAGATCCGCTGGAACTTTGTCTGGTGGTGAAGCCCAACGAATTCGTTTGGCAACTCAAATCGGCTCAAACTTGTCTGGGGTCATGTATATTTTGGACGAACCATCAATTGGTTTGCACCAAAGAGATAACGATCGTCTGATCAGTTCCTTAAAGAAGATGCGAGATCTGGGCAATACGTTGATTGTAGTTGAGCACGATGAAGATACGATGCGAGCAGCTGACTATTTGATCGACGTGGGTCCTGGAGCTGGAGAAGCTGGAGGACAGATTGTGGCGGCAGGGACTCCTCAAGAAGTTGAAGCCAATCCTAAATCACTGACCGGCCAATATTTATCTGGTAAAAAATTTGTACCAGTGCCATTAACTCGTCGTAAAGGTAATGGTGAATATGTTGAAGTTTATGGAGCCGCAGAGAACAACCTTAAGAATCTCAATGTAAAATTCCCACTGGGTAAATTTACTGTTGTGACAGGGGTCTCCGGTTCTGGTAAGTCAACGTTAGTCAATATGATTTTGAAACGAGCCTTAGCCCAAAAGATGAATCATAATTCCCAAAAGCCAGGTGCATATAAGAAAATCACCGGTTACGAGCATTTGGAAAAAATGATTGCCATCGACCAAAGTCCAATTGGTCGTACGCCACGAAGTAATCCCGCTACTTATACTGGAGTTTTTGATGATGTTAGAGACTTATTTGCTCAAACTAACGAGGCTAAGCTTCGGGGTTATAAGAAAGGCCGCTTCTCATTCAACGTCAAAGGTGGCCGTTGTGAAAACTGTCGGGGCGATGGAATTATCAAGATTGAAATGAATTTCTTACCTGATGTCTATGTGCCTTGTGAAGTTTGTCATGGCACACGTTATAATTCTGAAACTTTGGAAGTAACCTATAAAGGGAAGAATATCGCTCAAGTTTTGGATATGAAAGTTAAAGAAGCCTTAGACTTCTTCAGCAATATTCCACGGATCAAACGTAAGCTTCAAACAATCGTTGATGTTGGTTTAGGTTATGTTTCGCTGGGACAATCGGCAACCCAGCTTTCTGGTGGTGAAGCCCAAAGAATGAAGCTCGCTTCTGAACTATATAAGAAGTCAAACGGTAAGAACTTCTATATTCTAGATGAGCCTACTACTGGATTACACACTGATGATATCAAACGATTATTGACTGTTTTGCAACGGTTAGTTGATGAAGGCAATACAGTACTAGTCATTGAACACAACCTCGATGTAATCAAGTCAGCCGACTGGTTGATTGATCTTGGACCAGAAGGCGGCGAAGGTGGAGGTACAATCGTTGGTACCGGAACTCCCGAGAAGTTGAGTAAAGTTAAAGATAGTTATACTGGTCAATATTTGAAGCCGATTTTAGAACGTGACACCAAGCGTACGAAAGAGGCTTCAAAAGTAAGCAACAGCTAAAAAAATTTATCGGTCCATTCAAGAATTAAAAGGAAGTTTTAGTTGTTGAAGTTAACCAAATTGTCTGGTGAGACCTTTTATGAAGAATCATGCCTTAATCAGGTATGGTTCTTTTTTTGTTCTGGGAAAGGTCGAAGTCTTGCACTTTAAACGAGAAAAAACTGGAGTCGTTTGAACTAATAATATGTTCAAACGACTCCAGTTTTTTGATTAGGTGAATAGCCAGTGATTATAAGCTAACTCCTGCCGGACTCTTCGTTGATAGATTGTAAGTAAACTAATTGATCAGTCGATATTTGCTCATATAAAGCACTGCCTAACTCTGAACTGAATTCATTGGTGGCCACTTTTGACTGGACAAAATTGTTTTCTTGTTGAAAAGCTTTGATAAGTAATTCGTTTTGAGAAGTTTCAAAGTCACTTTGTTGATTAAAACTACTGTTGAGACGGCGATGCCTTTCGTCATATGCCCGACGAACTAAATTGATCTCGCGACTATTTTCCTTATCGTTTAGCAGACTGCGATTCAAATAAGCCTTGATTTTTTCATATGGTACTTGCTCAGTTTTAGCGATTTGTTGCCACATATCTTTATTTTGTTGAATCATTTGTTCACGAGTACCAGTTTGACGGTGTTTTAATTGGCGATAAAGTTGGCGACGTTTTCGACTTCGTTTGTTAAAAGCAAATCTTTCGATCAAATTGAATTTTAAAAATAATCCTAGTCTTTGCCAATTGCTCTGTTGATATTGCAAAATGGTTCGTTTGGCCACTCGCATATATAAATTAGCGTTGAGTTCGGTGATTTGGCCTTTTGAAACCATTTCATCGATAGTCTGACGTTCCAATTCAAAGCAATTATCAAACACAATATCCAACTTGGCTTTGTTGATGTGGCCCGCAATTCTTCTTTGACCATCAAGAATATTGATCACTTGGCTGGTGTTGATATCGGTGCTATGACCATTCTGAATAGTAATGATAGCATTGTTGACCATCAGTTCCTTAGCTTGGGCTAATTCCTCTTCAGTGAATTTTGAAACTTGCTGAGGTAGTAGTAAAGGCAAAATAAAAGTTGGTACGATTAAGCTAGTCAAGATTACGACCGCTGCCACAAAGATAATATCAGTTCGATAAGGAAAAGGTTGTCCGTTGAGTGTCAATGGTAAGGAGAAGGCCATTGCTAGAGTGATAGTTCCATGGACACCAGACAGAGCCATGACTAAGCTATTGGATCTTTTGTCATGCTTGTTCCAAGCTCTGATGCGAGCAAAATCTAAATCAGTCCATAAGTAGCGCAGCAGTGTCATCAAAAGGTATAACAGTATACCGATTCCTAAAAGAATAAAGACTGAGCTAGTGTTGTCTTTTCGCAAGTCGATGATAACTGTTGGTAGAGAAAGTCCTAAGAGTACAAAGACGATACCGTTCAATAAGCTTGAAACGATTTGCCAAGCACTTGTCATAACAATTTGTAAACGAGAACTGGTCAAACGCAAGCGGTCTTGTTGAATACCGTGAATCAGTCCTGTGACTACCACTGCTAAAATTCCAGAAACTCCGACGGCTTCAGAGATTAGATAGACGACAAAGGGCGTTAAGAGGGTAAATGGAACTATCACTGATGGTGCGTCGACGTGCATATTGATCAGCCCCAATCGCACAGCCACGATGATTGCCCCTAAAATTGCTCCCAAGATAATTCCACCAAAAAAGACATATGAAAAATTGCCAATACTGTTCCAAACGGAAAACTTTCCGGTAACGGCCGAGGCAATAGCTAGGTTCAAGGCCACAATACCAGAAGCATCGTTGAATAGTGATTCATTTTCAAGTGTTTTCATGACGTCGGTAGGAACAAGCATATTATTAGTGATCGAACTGACAGCCACAGCATCAGTGGGCGTGATGATGGCTCCTAGTGCAAAGGCTAAGGCAAGCGGTAAAGCTGGAATGATCAAATGTGTCACCAGGCCCACAACAATAATTGAAACCATGGCTAAACAGACTGCCAGTGAGAACGTAGCTCCAAATTGGTGTGACAAACGCGCTAGACTAGTATGTTGTCCATCATTAAACATTAAGACTGAAATGATCACCAGTAGAAAAATTTCTGGTTCTAGTTTGAAATGTTGATAAATTGGTAAGAGAGCCAAGCATAGCCCAGCTAAAATTTGAATAAAAGCAATTGGTATCTTAGTAAATTTTACAGAAATAATATTGGCAATAACTACTGCCGCAATCAATAACAGGATTAGAAAAACAGCATTCATGTTTTTTCCCCTCAAATAGAATTTTTTAGTTAATTTCATCCTCAAAACTGACACACCCGGCATGTTATGGTATGCTTATATGCGAATGTGAGGTGCAAAAATGGCAGAAGATATGCTTAGTTTGGTCATTGTTACAGGGATGAGTGGTGCAGGTAAGACTGTTGCAATGCAATCCTTTGAAGATTTAGGATATTTTTGTATTGATAATATGCCACCTAACTTACTTCCTAAGTTTTGGGAGTTAGTTCACGAATCGGGCAAGATCAAGAAAGTCGCACTGGTAGTTGATATTAGATCACGTGCCTTTTATGATGAAATTTTTTCCATGCTGTCTAAGATGGATGAAGATGAACAAGAGAAACATCAAAAAGTCGATATGAAGATCCTCTTTTTGAATGCTTCCAATGAAGAATTGGTTTCACGTTACAAAGAAACACGTCGCAGCCACCCATTGGCTATGGAAGGTCGGCTCTTGGATGGTATCGAAAAAGAACGAGAACTACTTTCAGAGTTGAAGAATCGGGCCTCAGTGGAAATTGATACGACTGATTTAACACCTAGACAATTACGAGAAGAGATCTTTGATCACTTTCAAGAGAGTTCTAGTGTACCAACCTTCCACATTGAAGTGATGTCATTTGGCTTTAAATATGGTTTGCCGATCGACGCTGATATTGTCATGGATGTTCGTTTCCTGAGAAATCCATTTTATATCAAGGAATTAAAAACGCAAACTGGAATGGATAAGCCCGTCTATGATTATGTCATGGATGACGCCGAAACGAAAAACTTTTATAACAAATTTTACGATTTATTGAAGGATATTATTCCTGGTTATGAAAAAGAAGGTAAGACTAGTTTGACGATCGCCATTGGTTGTACTGGTGGTCAACATCGTTCTGTAGCCATCGCACAACGGTTGGGAACAGACTTGAAACAGAAATATTACGTTGATATAACTCACCGAGACATGGAAAAATCGCAAAAGAAGGTAATAGAACATGGCAACAAATAGGATTGTTCGGGTTGTTAAAGGACGTCGTCCGCGCGTTGTAGTTATAGGTGGGGGAACTGGTTTACCAGTTGTTTTAAACAGTTTAAGAAATATGGATGCTAATATCACTGCAATCGTCACAGTTGCCGATGATGGGGGATCATCTGGTATCATTCGTGACTACATTAACGTTGTCCCTCCTGGGGATATTCGAAATGTCTTAGCATCACTGTCAGATCTACCAAAAGTTGATTTAGATGTCTTTCAGTATCGTTTTAAGACTAACGATGACTTTTTCTCAGGCCATGCGATCGGAAATCTGATCATTGCAGCTTTAACGGAAATGTCACCTAATATCTTTGACGCCGTTCAAGAATTGTCGAAGATGATGCACGTTGATGGTCACGTCTATCCAGCTAGCAATACTAAATTGACTTTGCACGCTGAATTCACCGACGGTACCGAATTAGCCGGAGAACATGAAATTACCCATTCTGGTAAACACGTTAAGCGAGTTTGGGTGACCAATTCAGATGATCCTGATGAAGAACCACATTCAGTTATTTCAGTCATTGCTTCAATCATGCAGGCTGATGTAGTTGTTTTGGGACCAGGTAGCTTGTTTACTAGTATTTTGCCTAATTTGATGATCAGTGACATTGGTGAAGCCGTCAAACAAACATCAGCCGAGGTTGTTTATATTTGTAATATTATGACCCAAATTGGTGAAACAGAGGGCTTTACTGATGCTGATCACGTTCGAGTATTGAACCGTCATCTGGGCGGACACTTTATCGATACCGTGCTAGTCAATACCCGGAAAATTCCTAAAGGATACATGAATCACAAGAAATATGACGAATATGTCAATCAAGTAGAAACCGATTTTAAGAGCTTACGAGAACTGGGCTGTAAAGTCGTTCAAGATGATTTCTTGTCTTTGCATGATCAAGGTGCTTTTCATGATGGTGAAAAAGTAGCCAAAGAAATTATCAATCTTTCCTTACAATCAGGAAATAGAAAAAATGAGGTGAGACGTTAGTGGTTTCATATGCAAGTGAGGTTAAACAAGAGCTCACAAAATTAGTAGTTCATCCCGAACATGCCCGAGTTGAATTGTCAGCCTTGTTGCGGATGAATGGTTCTTTGAGTTTACAAAACCATCACTTCGTCTTGACGGCACAGACTGAAAATGCCGCAATTGCTCGCAGGATCTTCTCTTTGATCAAGCAAAAGTACGGCATGGAATCTGAATTGCTTGTCCGTAAAAAGATGAAGTTAAAGAAGAATAATCAATATTTAGTTCGTTTAAAACATGATACGAATAAAGTTTTAACTGATTTGGATATTTTGGATGAATCAGGACTGTCAATCAATACCGATGTGCCTGAAGAAGTCTTGAATGAAGATCAACGGATGCGCTCGTATTTACGGGGAGCTTTCTTGGCTACCGGAAGCGTTAATAATCCTGAAACTTCGAGATATCATTTAGAGATTTACTCATTATACGAAAATCATAACGAAGGCATTGCCCAAATGATGAATTATTTTCATTTGAATGCTAGAACTACGAAGCGACGCAATGGTTACATCGTTTACTTGAAAGAAGCCGAAAAAATAGCTGACTTTTTACAGTTGATCGGTGCTACTAATTCAATGTTGAAATTCGAAGATATTCGTATCGTCCGTGATATGAGAAATTCAGTTAACCGCTTGGTGAATTGCGAGAATGCCAATATCAATAAGACTGTGGCCGCTGCCGAACGTCAAATTGAAAATATTAAGCATTTGCAAGCTACAGTTGGTCTTGATTCACTTCCAGATAAATTACGTGAGATAGCTGTCTTGCGCCTGGAAAATCCCGAAGTTTCTTTAAAAGAACTTGGCGATATGGTTCCGAGTGGGCCTATTTCTAAGTCGGGTATCAATCACCGTTTGAGAAAACTCAACCAGTTGGCTGAAGAAGCACGAGTTTAAAAATACTAATTTCATCAAAAAAATGCGACCTAATCGTTAGATATAATAATCTAACGGCTGGGTCGCATTTTTTGATGACTAAAATAATTCAAAATTAGCGTTGAAATTTTTGATTTTAGGTATTAACAATATCAAGCCTAAAAGAAGGTACAAGCTAAATGATAACCAAATTAAAGGGCGGTAAAGTCGAGGTTGAATTTGAGTGATCTGATAGCTGACATGTTTGAAAGATGTGGGATTGTCAATTGTAATGAAGCCGGCAGGATTTATTTTGAAAGCTGATGCTTTACCATTAACTTTTACTTGGTAATTCAACGAGCGGTAACCAAAAACCGGTAAAGTGATAGTCCCTTTAGAAACATTGTTAGCGGATAATGTCGTGGTATTGACGTTGGCAGTTTGTTGCAAAGGGATGTCTCGTTGTTTGGTAACGGCTAAGTCATGAGAAATCAAGTAGACTACTTGGGGATCAAAGCTAGCACCGTCAGAGTCTTTTTGCATCGGAACTGAGTTAGGTGCGTAGTCAGGAATCAAAGTTCTCATTAAGGTTGGACTATTGATTCCTGTTGAAGTGAGCTTGGCATAGTCATTATTGGGAACAATTTTAGTTGAATTGGCCGTTATGATAGGGCTATTGGATACTTTATGATATTGGTCAAAGAAAGAATAGAAGATCGCCATACCGTAAGACAAAATCACCATCAAGGTGAAAATTTTACGGGTATTTTGCGAATTGAAGTTGATCAGAACCAAGATGATCGGTACCATGCCTAAGAATAGGGCAAAGCGCCAACTAGCATATTGGAACGTGTTTAGGATCGGTAATCGACCTAGAATTGACCAGGGGACGATATTGGAACTGAAGAGCAGCAGTGCTAATTCAATATACATCCAAGGTAAGAGTTGTTTTAATTTGTCTTTCTTTAAACCGATTAAAGTTACGACGATTAAAATGATTGCGGTGACTGAGATAGTTGATTTAGCGTTCCAACTAGTAGTTAAGAATAGTGTCCAAATCGGATCACTGTTAACGTGACCTTTGCCAAAAGGTGCTAATAAACCAGTTTTCGAAATTCTAATGAGTCGATAAATAATTGGCGCCGATAGGATAATCGTTAAGAAGGAAGCGACTATGAGATTAATCCAGGCCACAAAGTTTTTCTTTACTAGGGTGACAATGACTAGAAAAATCCCCGTCATCATAGCAATAACGACTGCACTTAACAAGTGAGAATTGATGACGATCGTCATTAAGAGCGCAGTTTTGATAATTAGCGGCGGGTCGATTTTTTTACTCTCAACCGCCTCTTTTAAAGTAAAGAGTAGCGGAAAAGCAAAAATCATTACAATTGCAGAACCGGTCTGCATTTCATTGGTTAAGTCTTTGAGTGCGGAACCAGACAAGGTGAAAATCGTTGCAGCCAAGACAGCATTACGCATTTCAAAACGCTTGTTTAGCGAGATAAATGAGACGACAAAAGTTAAACCAAATATCAGCGACTTGATAGCAATTAGTTGATGAATCGGCGTCAAGAAGTTGGTTATCCAGACCAATGGCCAGAGAGTAAAGTCAGGATACATGCCATTGATAGCCTGTCCTGTATGAAAGAAAGTGTTGAAGTTCACCCAACTAGGCAAAGTATGGTGTAAAAAGGCAGTCCTAATTTCATAGATACGTGCTGAATGGAAAAAGGTATCATACATGGAAACCATATAATTAAAATGGAATTGCCATATGGTCCAAATAAATAAGGCTAAGAAAAAAATAACGACCAGAGCAAGGGTTTGAAGTGCTGGTTTATTCTTTGAATTCAAAATATTTACTCCTATATGTATAAATAATCCAGAACTTAATTATACAGCTTTTTAAAGCAACACAAAAATAGCATTCGACCAAATAATCGAATGCTATTAGTTTAAGCTTGTTTTTTATTATTTTTAATCAAGAGGGCAAAGATGAAACCAAGAATTGCCATCCCAAAGAAGAAAGCAAAGACTCTTTGATAACCAATCAAACCGTTGTTAGCTGGTAAATGATGATTTTGGTTAGTTGTCACAAGAATCAAGGTAGCTAAACTGACGCCAAGCGATCCTAAAAGCTGACGAACAGTAGTAATGATGGCCGTTCCATGGGGAATGAGTTCCTCAGATAATGAATTGCCACCTAAAGTAGTGGCTGGCATCATTACGAAAGCATTTCCGCCTTCAATCAGAGTCGCAATAAGGATCATTGGCCAGATCGACAGCTTGAAATGCAGCACGAATAGTAAGAACCAGCCGATAACGATCATCGACATCCCGATAATTAGAGTCGATTTAAAACCAATGCGATCGGCTAGTCTACCTGTTAATGGATTTAAAATACTCAACAAAATTGCCGGTGGCACTAGTGCGAGTCCTGACATAAGAACGGACACATGTAAGATATTTTGATAATACAGTGGATAGATGATAGTAACGACAATCAAAGAAATGTAAGAAAAGCCTGTTAACAAAACAGCTAAATCAAAGTTGAAGTTTTTCATGACCTTCAAATCGAGTAATGGCTTTTGCTTAGTTAACTGTCGATGGATAAATAAGACAGTCAAAATGAGACTGATGATTAGTAAAATAACCAAATCAAGACCAAAGCTCTTCGTAGCCCCAGCTTGATTGACAACGTAGAGCAAACCAATCAAACCTAACAAATAGATAATTGAAATCGAATCAAGAGTTGCCTTGTGGCGAGGCATAACATCTTTGATATTAACGAGACCACTGATAAAAATTATGATCATGATCAAGAGGAAAATGACAAATAATCCTTGCCATTGTAAAAAGTTCAAAACAATACCAGAAATAATTGGCCCACTTGCTAATGCTGAACCCATGACCAGACCAGCATAACCCATTGTGGCACCACGTTTTGACTCAGGCGTAATGGTCATCAGAACCGATTGGAATGATGGAAATAGAATACCAACGCCAATAGCTTCTAAAGCACGTCCTAGCATGGCCATGGGAAAGTTTGGTGCCAAAATAATAATCAAAGTTCCCAGCCCAAAAATTGCGACCACGCTCAAAAAGATTTTTTTAAATGAAAAATTATTTAATAGCCAAGGACTGATCGGCATCATAATACACATAATCAGCATGAAGCCAGTCGTTAACCATTGGATTGTGGGCGCATTAACGCCAAAGAATTTCATTAATGTTGGATAAGCCGTTGAAAGTGAAGATTGACTGATCGACATTGTGAAGGTTCCGGACAACAAAGTTATGATGAACAACTTGCGGGCTAAGCTATTTTGAATTTCACCCTTATTCATAAATACCCCTTCTTTTGTTTAGTCTAATAACAATTTAAGGATAGCCTAAAATCAAAAAGCTGTCCAATTCTAAGCCCGTTTTTGAACCAGAAGTAATTTTGATCACACTATGAATCGTTTCTTTTTTCTAATTAGACAACAAAAAACCCTTCAATTCCATATTAGAATTAAAGGGTAGACATTTTGTTAATACTGTAAAAATTACTTACCAGCTTTGTTGGTCATGATTTCGTCAATCAAACCATAATCTTTCGCTTCTTGAGCTGTCATGTAGTTATCACGATCAGTATCTTTTTGAAGTGTTTCAAAGGTTTGACCAGAGTTATCAGCCAAAATGTGGTTCAATCTCTTTCTTGTCTTCAAGATCTCTTGGGCAGCAATTTCAATTTCTGTTTGTTGACCTTGAGCGCCACCAAGTGGTTGATGAATTAGGACAGTTGAATTTGGTAGGGCAAAACGTTTGCCTTTAGTACCTGATGACAACAAGACACTGGCCATTGAAGCAGCCATACCTGTAGCAATTGTTTGAACATCAGATTTAACAAAATTCATTGTATCCATGATAGCTAATCCGTCGGTAACTGAACCACCGGGTGAGTTGATGTACATGGAAATATCCTTATCAGAATCTTGAGCATCTAGGAAGAGTAATTCAGCGATGACAGTATTTGCCATTTGGCTGTTAACCTCACCAGATAACATGATGATTCTATCTTTTAATAATCTTGAGTAAATATCATAGGCACGTTCGCCACGTGAACTTTGTTCAATAACTGTAGGAACTAACATTTAGATGCCTCCTGTTTTTAATTAGCACTCTTAATAGCACAGTGCTAATTTAGCATACTATCAGAAAAGGGTCAACAAACTAAGCTCAATAAATAAAAATAGTTATCAAATTGATTGTTCTAGACGATTTTGTCTAAACTGAGATTTGATTTTTGACCAAATTAGATGAAATCCGTATGCGGAGATAAATGATAATACCCAGGTTAGGATATAGCAAGCAAAAATGGCTAATAATGGATTGATTGCGGTTAGATTTTTTCCACCCAGACGCCAGATTACTTGTAACCAGAAAACATTGGAGAGATAAGCACGATAGGCATAGGTTGCCAAAAAGTGAAAGATAGGTAGAGCTTTGGAGTTGGTGTTGATGTGGTGAATCGCCAAAGCAGCAATCAAACCTATTACAGTTAGCGCATAGAGTGTCATTGATGGTTTGTAATAGGGAGCATTCGTTAATTTGACAGGGAAGCCAAAACTAAACAGCTCGTGATTGGTCCAATAATAAACTGCCAGGATAATAATAATGAGGAACGGCGTGGATTTTTTTATAAAGGTTTCAAATTCTTTACGAAACATCCAAGCTAAAACGCCGAATACTCCATAAATAATAAAACTAATAAAAATTCGGTCTAGTAAATACCAGTCTTGCTCGTGAGGTCCATGGAATACTTGTATGTCGTAGAAATAAATCCAGGCGGCAAAGAAGATAACAGTCAATGAAACCGCAACAAGACCTTGCTTAGGACCATTTCTAACCCAATGTGCTAAGGCCCAGAAGAAAGGCATCAAAAGGATGAATTGTAGCATCATGGTGTTATACCACAAGTGAGGAGCGGCATTACCATTGATGAAATTCCAAAAGAAAGTTCCGATACTATTAAAAGGCCGTATCTGTTGAACACTTGGAAAAATCAAAAGATAAGTTAATGTCCACCAAATCGTAGGTACAAAAAGAGCAGACCATTGTTTACGGAAATATCCACCATAATCCTTCCATGTGTTTTGGTTAGTAGTTCTAGTCGTCGTGTATAAAATACCAAAAATAAAGGCTGGGGCAGTGAACTTGACCAGATTATAAAGGAATCCAATCGTTGTTTGATCACTAGAACTAGGGTTGGTCGATAAAACCAAACTGAGTACAGTCTGCATCATTACAGCAGTACAAGCGAAGACCTTCATATAGTCACCTATATCAGCCGAACTTGTAACGCCTTTGTGTTTATTCATTTGTAAATCTCCTTTTGTAAAATTGTGAGATCAACAAAAGGAAACGCTTAAAGTCAATATAATCTCATCCAAAATAAAAATCAACTAAATTTTTAATTCCGATCTTTGAAAATTTAGAAAAATCATAATCAATTCATTACTGATCTCCCGTTGAATTCCATTTATTTTCTGATGAGGAGAACTGAGATAAATAGTTCTTTGTAGTGGCTCAGGTGTCAGGCGGGCTAACTGAACTTTCTGTTGAATCGTCTGCCATGTCACAGAGGGGATGAAACTAAGACCGATACCTGCCTCGATCAGTCCACGAACGGTAGCTGGGTCATCTGCCTCATACATGTAATCAAGCGTAATATCTCGTTTGTTGAAATATTTATCAATTGTGACACGTAGTGGATTCTTTTTTGATAATCCAATTAGTTTTTCGCCTTTTAATTGTGAGGGCTGAATAAATTGTTGACTGTAACCGTAATTGATATTCCAACCGACAAAAATCTCCTCCTTTAATACCGGAACGTTAGTCAATCCCTGTAACGGGCCACTGGTAATGATGAAGTCAAATTGTTTAAAATCAGTTTCCCTAACGTTATGTTGCGCAATCGTTAATCTAACGTTAGGGAATTTTTGTTTAAAGTTAGTAACAATCGTGGGTATAAAAGGTGAAGCTACTTCCATGAGTAGAGAAATTGGTTGTTCTGATTTATCCGGTCCACCTTTAACGGCCGTGATACCACGGTCCAATTCTTCTAAACTGTCGTTGACATAACTATAAAATAATTTTCCGGAACGATTCAGTTTCAAAGTACGTCCAGTCCGATCAAAAAGTTTTGTGCCAAGTTCATCTTCTAATTGTTTAATCATTTTACTTACGGCGGGTTGTGAGACAAAAAGAATATTGGAGGCTTTTGTGATACTCTCTTGATTTGCTACAACTACAAAGTATTTCAATTGATTGATATTCAAATTATCACCTCATATATAACTAAATGGTTAAGTATATTGCTTTATATATATTATACATGTTATGAATGGTTTTCTATACTGACCTTGTGAGATCAATAAGAAGGATTTGATGGAGGTGATCAATTATCAGAACTTTATGGATATTTCCAGGTCAAGGTGGTCAACGACCAGGAATGCTTGAAAAAGTTCCACAAGCTTTGATCGACCAAGTCAAGATTTTGACAGGAGTCGAATTAACTGATGATGTTACGGCATATCAAGATTCAATTCAAATTCAATTAGGAATCTTGATTTTACAACTGTTTAATGTTCGTCAGTTAAAGAAAATTCATCAACGACCTGATGCTGTGGCCGGTCATTCATTAGGAATATTTGCAGCAGCAGTTGCCGCGGATGTTATTAGCGAAGCGGATGCTATTAAGATTGTTTACATTCGTTCGAAAAAGATGCAAGAATCTTATCCCACTGGTTATGGCATGGGGGCAATCGTTGGGTTAACTAGAAAAGAAGTTTCGGCTTTAGTTGACCAAGTCAATATTGCCGAGGCCCCCGTTTTTACATCGAATCAGAATTCAGAATTACAAACTGTTATTTCTGGCTCGATTACAAGTATCAAGAAAGTCTTGAATTTAGCAAAAAAGCATAGTGCTCAAAAAACAGTTCTTTTAAAAGTACCAGTTCCATCACACTCTCCTTTAATGCAATCCGTAGCAGATATTTTGGAAACAGAATTATCAAAGTTATCGTTGCATGATCCCAGCTGCACCTATTTGACTAATTATAATGGTCATGCGGTCCGCAGAGTTGATGGTGTTAAGTATGATATGATCAATAATCTTGTTCACCCTGTCTATTGGGATACGATGATGAACGTTGCTCAGGAATTAGGAGTTGATACTTCTATAGAGCTACAACCTGGGCAAACATTTACCAAGTTGGTCAAAAGTAAGTTCCCCGACTTTAGGACGATCACCATGGATAATATGAATTTAGATGATATTGAATTTTTGTTAGAAAAATGGAAAAGAGGATAATCGATGGCTAAAAGAAGTTGGACTCAAAATCGTGATGCAAAAGCAGCTAAAATGGCTAGTATTTCGTCAATCTTAGATGGTAAGTTCGTAAAAACAGAAAATGCTAAAGAATTATTGGAAAGTGTACTTAAACCTGGCGATAAGGTCGTACTGGAAGGAGATAATCAGAAACAAGCTAGTTTTCTATCACAAACTTTAGCTTCTGTGGATCCTGAAAAAGTTCATGATCTTCATATGATCATGTCAAGTGTTTCACGCCCAGAACATTTGGATATTTTTGAAACAGGTATTGCAAAGAAACTTGATTTCTCATTTGCCGGTCCTCAAAGTACCCGAATTTCACAGATGATTGCAGATGGGACAATGGAAATTGGTGATATCCATACCTATTTGGAGTTATACGCACGGTTGTATGTTGATCTGATTCCCAACGTTGTACTGGTTGCTGCTGACAAAGTTGACCGTGAAGGGAATCTTTACACTGGTGCAAATACGGAAGAGACACCAGTTATCGTTGAATCAGCCGCTTTCAAGGATGGTATCGTAATCGTTCAAGCAAATGAGATTGTTGACAAAGTACCTAGAGTAGATATTCCTGGGGATTGGATAGACATTGTTGTTCCTGCAGATGAACCATATCAATTGGAACCATTATTCACTCGTGATCCTCAAAATATCTCAGAATTACAAATTTTAATGGGTATGATGGCGATTCGCGGTATTTATGAGAAACACAATGTACAAACAGTTAACCATGGAGTTGGTTTTAATACTGCCGCAATTGAATTGTTATTACCTACATATGGTGAACAATTAGGCTTGAAAGGTAAGATTGTTCCCAATTGGGAGGTAAATCCTACTCCTACTTTAATTCCAGCAATCGAAAGTGGTTGGGTCAAAACTATCCACAGTTTCGGTGGAGAAGTTGGAATGGAGAATTATATCGCTCATCGTCCAGATATTTTCTTTGTTGGTAAAGATGGAACGATGCGTTCAAACCGTGCATTTGGACAAATGGCTGGTCAATATGCTTTAGACATGTTTGTTGGTTCAACTTTACAAATCGATCGTTTTGGTAATTCCTCAACGGTAACAAACGGTCGTCTATCTGGATTTGGTGGTGCTCCTAATATGGGTAGTAATCCTACTGGTCGGCGTCATTCAACTCCGGCTTGGCAAAGCTTACGTCCCGACGATGATCCACTAGGTAAAGGTAAGAAATTAGTTGTACAAATGGTTGAAACCTTTGGTTCAAATAAAAAGCCAGTCTTTGTAGATCATTTGGATGCTGAAGAAGTTAGAAAAGAAGCTAAATTAGCTAATGTTCCAATCATGATTTATAGCGAGGACACGACACATATTGTTACCGAAGAAGGCATTGCTTATCTTTATAAGACCAATAGTATGGCTGAAAGACAAGCTGCTATTGAGGCAATTGCAGGCGTCACACCGGTTGGTTTGAGAAGCAATCCTAAACAGTTAGCTGATTTACGTAAGCGTGGTATCGTGGCTCTTCCAGAAGATCTCGATGTTCATCGTAGTGAGGCTAAGAGATCACTTTTAGCAGCTCAAAACATGGATGATCTAGTTAAGTGGTCTGATGGTCTATACAATCCGCCAGCTAAATTCAGAAGTTGGTCATAAATTAAATGATAGAAACAGAATTATTACAGGTTGCCCATAAAGCGGTACAGTCTTTAAAATGGGAAGTCTCTTTTTCACCGAAGCCAGGTTTAGTTGATACTTGGTCTAACGGTTCTCATACTGATATGAATATAGAATTATTTTATAAATCAGCCGATAGCTTAGAAAATGGTTTTACAGATATGGCATCAATGGCTTATTTACAGCCCATTGATCTTAAATTGCGTGAAACTATTGGACACCTGGGGAGAATAACCGAGCAAGAGATGTTTAAGGCTACAGCCGGCATTAATACCCACAAAGGTGCTATTTGGAGTTTAGGGCTTTTGATCAGTGCTATCAGTAGTCAACAGACAACGGATTTAACAACCATTTTGAAAAGTGCCAAAAAGTTAGCACAATTGCCTGATAAATTTATTCCAATGTCAAATAAGACGCACGGAATGATAACCAAGCAAAAGTACGCCTTAAGCGGAGCTCGGGGAGAGGCACAAGCCGGTTTTCCAAATATTTCAAAGATTTTGGCTTATCGGCCAACGGAGGATGATTTTGAGACTTGGATGAGAAGATTGTTGATCCTATATAGCAATGTGAATGATACCAACATTGTTTATCGAAGCGATTTGTCAGTACTACGTGCATTTCAAAATTTGTCAAAGCAAGTAGTCTGTGATCCTAAACCAGTACTGGATAATCCGAAATTTGTAGAATTAGAGAATTTTACTAGGAGTTATAACATTTCACCAGGTGGATGTGCAGATTTATTTGCTGCAAGTTATTTTTTAAAACATTTGTAATAGAAACGGAGATAAAAATGGAAAAATTACATTTTAACTTCGACACTAAAGAAACTATTTCTCACCCTGTACACGTGGGTGTCGTAGCTTCTGGTGATCTCGAAGTTATTCTTAGACCAACAGATAAAGAAACAGAAGTTAATATTGTAACTGGAAGTGATGGATTTAAAGAAGTTTGGGGAAATGTTTTGAAACGCTTCTTTGACCGTTATCCAATTCAAGCTAACATTGAGATCAACGACTTTGGTTCAACTCCAGGTGTTGTTAATCTACGCTTAACACAAGCATTGGAGGAACTAAAAGATGAAAAATAGTTTTGTTGAATTACACGCACGCGAACGTGCACTTTCATTATTAGATGATGACACTTCCAAAGAGTTGGTTGGACCATTAGATGACATGATTTCTCCACATTTGGAACCTCAAAATATTGTTCCTGAAAGTGACGATGGGATTGTATTGATGAAAGGTCAAATCAATGGAAATAATGTTTTAATTGTCTCTATCGAAGGTAAATTCCAAGGCGGTGGTATCGGTGAAGTCAGTGGTGCTAAAATCGTTGCAGCACTTGAAAAAGCATTAGCCGATAATCAGGCAGGTAAGACAATCTATCCAATCATCGTACTAGATACCGGTGGAGTTCGTTTACAAGAGGCCAACTATGGTTTATTGTCAATTTCAGAAATTCAAAACGTTGTTATTGCGTTGAAGAAATATGTTCCTGTTATTGGGTTAATTCCAGGACGTGTTGGTTCATTTGGCGGAATGTCAATCACAGCATCAATTCTGTCTTACTTAATAACGACGAATAAAGCTAGAATTGGTTTGAATGGACCGGAGGTTATTGAACAAGAGGCTGGCGTTCGTGAATTTGATTCTAGCGATAAAGACCTAATTTGGAATACCTTGGGTACTAGACAACGTCTCGCTACCGGATTAGTTGATGAAGTGGTTGATGACACTGTTGATGCAATCAAGGCCTCAGTTCTTAATGAAATCGAAAGTAAAAAAGATGCTCATCGAACTGAAAAGGTTGACTTTTATTTGAGCCTATTGGATCAACTTGATTTAACTAAAAAATTGAATATTAAGAATTACGATAAGCTGTATCAAAATATCAATGTGAAAAAGCATGAGATTGCAGAAGCAAAAAGTGGTTCCAAGGCTGGAACTAAGAGTCGTGGACGTCTCTGGTTTGAAAAATTAACTGGTATAAAAAATGCTACTAGCCCAGTTTCAACTGTTTTACATGCTGAAAAAGATGGTAAAGAATATATTGCCATCGTTCCAGATGCAGATAATGACTTTCCACGAGTTAGAAATGGTGAAGTTGGATTGCAAGAAGGTTTTGCGGTGGCTAGTGTTGTTAATGAAATTGTTAATGAAGACAAGAATAAAACAGTTAAGCGTCCAATTATATTAATTGTTGATGTACCTAGTCAGGCTTATGGATACCAAGAAGAATTGATTGGTATTCATGTGGCTCTTGGTTCTAGTGCGGCAGCCTACGCTAAGGCAAGACAGGCTGGACATCCGGTAATTTCCTTTATTCCAGGGGATGCTGTTTCAGGTGGATTCCTAGCTCATGGCCTGCAATCTAACCGTTTGATTGCGCTTGACGATGATTCTATTACTATTCAAGCTATGTCAAAAGCTAGTGCTGCTAGAATCACACAACGGACAATTGCTGAATTAGAGGAAGCTACAAAACACGTTCCAGCAATGGCGTACGATATTGATAATTATGAGAAGCTAGGAGCTTTATACAAACTTGTCAAAGGAATTGGTTCATGGGATGCAACCGAAGAGAATGTTGCTAAGATAAGAACAATTTTGGATGAAGCAATCCAAAGTACGATTGATCAACCAACTAACTTGCACTTCCGTTATGAGACCCCAATTGCTAAGGAAAGTGGTCGTAAGGCTACTATACAAGTACGTAAGTTAGTGGATGAACAATGGTAAAAATAGAACCGCATGATCTTTTGCAAATTGGTTCGATTAATGACTTATCAGATAAAAAATTACCACAGTGGGCTACTGACGTATTTCCTAAATCTTTAACAGTGGTCGTTCGAAGAAGCCCTATTATATCTGGAGAAATTCCTGTGGGAATCCGTGGCCCTAAAAGAGAACAACGTTTTGGTAGTTATTTAGAAATCACAAAAGTACACAAAGTCACTACGCCATATGAATTGGCTCGAATGGAGAAGTGGAATGAATTGACCTCTGAGAGGCAGAAATTACCAGCAGTTAAGGCTCTACCACAAATTAATATGATTTTGCAGGGTTATCACTGGGGTATTGGTGGCAGTGTTGGTTTTGAACTAGCTACTAAAACGATTACGGCTAAAGAAACTAGCGACTTAGATTTGATTTGGAAGCCGATGACACCAATCACTAAATCGAATGCTAAAGAATTGTTGCACTCATTAAACCAATTTGATGTTCATGTAGATTTGCAAGTAATCCAGGAAAATGATGGGTTCTCCTTAGAAGAGTATGCAAATAGTTCATCATCGGTGATGATTAAAACACTAGGAGATCCAATATTGGTAAAAGATCCCTGGATAAAAAGATAGGCCTCGGTCTATTTTTTTTGGAGGCCAATAGATGAATTTTGAAACAAGCGATGGTGTAAAATTAAATTATCGAGTAATGGGTAACGGACAACCAGTTGTCTTGATAGAAGGTTTTGGTGGATATCAGGAAATTTGGCAGTCACAGGTTGAATACTTATTGCAGATGAATTGCCAAGTTATTACCTATGATCATCGTAATCATGGACAATCTGAACGTACCAAGAAGAATTTGACCATCAAACAGTTAACAAAAGATTTGGCCGATTTGATCGCATACTTACATTTAAATAAACCGATTTTAATTGGTCACTCGATGGGAGGAAGCGTATGCTACTCATATCTTAAATCCTTTTCAAATGTTAAGAGTATTCTTGCAGTTGATCAGTCTCCCAAAATGTTAAATGATTACGATTGGAAATTTGGCTTTGAGGATATTACAGCCTCTAATTTTTCTCAAAAATTAACCAAAAAAGACAGTGTTCATGAGACCTTACATGGACTGAATAACCGAGTAGCTTTAAAGCTGAATCAGGTAAAAGGTCAGTATCCATTTGATCGTCGTAGCAATTTACCCTTATTGTTCGATCACGTTCAAAAAGATTGGCGCAAATCACTTTTAGATACAGAAGTACAATTGACATTAGTAGTTGCTAAACTTAGTCCTTATTTTGATTATCACTTTGCAAGTCGACTTGTAGAAAATAATCAAAATATCAAATCGGTAGTTCTTGATAATTGTGGCCATGATATTATGGCAGAGATTCCTGACGTATTTAATCAAACTTTACGTCATTTCATATTTAGTAGTTTAAAAAAATAAAAGAAGAGAATATTTCAACTGTAAAAGCCGAAGTATTCTCTTCTTTTGTATAGATAATATTCTGATAAAAGAATTGTATAAATTAAATTGCTGTTTTATCAACACTTTATGTTGAGGCCTTGTGAAACAATTATGCGCCATGCGGGAGTCGAACCCGCATTTCAGGAACCGGAATCCTGCGTGCGATCCATTACACTAACAGCGCCTTACTCTTAATATTCTATCGCATCTATATATGAAATGTAAATCATCAAAAAAATAATATTTATTTGAACTTTTACTACCATATGACTTGATATTTTCACAAGACAGTTTATACTATTAGTTGTGCTTAAGAGATGAGAATATTCATCCGGGCTTTTATTTTTTGAGTACATGGGTCGTAAACAGACATACAGGGACGATAGTTGTCCCATGGAGTATATCAAATGACTAATAATGAAGATTTAGAATTGCTGGATTTAGTTGCCCCAGACTTCATTAAGACTCTGGAAAAGCGATTTAAAATACTTCAGAGTATCTCATTAATGGAGCCGGTCGGGCGCAGAGTGTTAGCTGAAGATCTTAACATCACTGAACGTGGTTTAAGAACTGAGACCGATCTACTGAAGAAACAGGGATTACTTCTTTCTTCAAAGTCTGGTATGTCATTAACCAGAGCAGGTAGCGATGCCGTAGTTCGGTTGACCGAGGTCTTGGCTGATTATCAAGGAACGGCTCTCTTGGAGAAACAATTGAGTCAGAAATTGGGAATCAGTCGTTGTATCGTGTTGCCTGGCAACGCTGATAAGCAATATCGAGTGATTGATTCATTTGGTAGAAGACTTAATCAGCTGCTAGGTTCGATTTTACCAACAGGGCAGTCAATGATTTCTGTCACTGGAGGAAGTACTCTAGCACGAGTAGCAAGAAATCTTTCACCTGATTTATCGAAGAACCGCCAGCTGATTTTTTTACCAGCACGTGGTGGAGTAGGTGAGTCTGTAACGATTCAAGCTAATAGTGTCTGTGCTGAAATGGCGTTGAAGACGCAGGGCCAGTACCGGGCAATGTATCTTCCCGAAGACATTAGTGAAAAAAGTTTTGAATCTTTGCAAAAAGAGACTTCAATTAAGTCGGTTCTTGAACTAATATATAGAAGTAATGTTGTGATTCACAGCATTGGCACGGCAAGTATTATGGCTGAAAGAAGAAATCTTTCAGCTGAGGAGCAGGCAACGATCGATAATGGTCGAGCTGTTTCAGAAGCTTTTGGAGATTTTTTCGATGAAAGTGGTAAACTTGTGTATAAGGTACCTAGGATTGGACTTCATGTCCGGGACCTTGATAAAATAGAAAATGTGATTGCGATTGCTGGCGGTCAAAGTAAGGCTAAGGCAATTCAGTCATATATGAAAAACGCACCGCATCATACGGTTCTGATAACCGATGAGGGTGCCTCAAAGCTGATTTTAAGGGATAACCCTTTAAAATAATATTTTTTTGATTTCCTGAAGGAGGAATTTTTGTATGACTACAAAAGTTGGTATTAATGGATTTGGCCGTATCGGTCGTTTGGCATTCCGCCGTATCGCTGCACTTCAAGCAGCTGGCAAGACAGATTTGGAAGTTGTTGCAATTAACGATTTAACTTCACCTGCTATGCTTGCTCACCTATTGAAGTATGATACAGCTCATGGTAACTTCGAAATTGACAAGATCACTGCTGAAGATTCAGCTATCGTTGTTGACGGTAAGAAGATCCCTGTATATGCTGAAATGAACGCTGCAGACCTTAAATGGGTTGCTAACGACGGTGTTGATATCGTTCTTGAATGTACTGGTTTCTACACATCAACAGAAAAGGCACAAGCTCACATCGACGCTGGTGCAAAACGTGTATTGATCTCAGCTCCATCAGGTAACATGCCTACAGTTGTTTATGGTGTTAACGATGACATCCTAACAAACGACGTTAAGATCGCTTCAGCTGGTTCATGTACAACTAACTGTCTTGCACCTCTAGCAAATGCCGTAAACAAAGAATTCGGTATCAAAGCTGGTACAATGACAACTATCCATGCTTACACAGCTACTCAAAAACTTCAAGATGGTCCAGAACGTAAAGGTAACGTACGTGCTGCACGTGCTGCTGCTGCTAACATCATCCCTCATTCAACTGGTGCTGCTAAGGCCCTAGGTCTAGTTGTTCCTGACTTGAAAGGTAAGCTTGATGGACATGCACAACGTGTACCAGTTATCACAGGTTCAGTTACAGAATTAGTTGCAACTCTTAACAAAGAAGTTACAGTTGACGAAGTAAATGCTGCAATCAAGAAGTATACAGAAAACAACCCTTCATTCGGTTACAACGATGATGAAATCGTATCTTCAGATGTTATCGGTACATCATTCGGTTCAATCTTTGACCCAACACAAACACAAATCGTTGGTTCAGGCGATGGACAAGTTGTAAAGACTGTTGCTTGGTATGACAACGAATCAGGATTTACTGCACAAATGGTTCGTACACTTGAAAAATTTGCTAGCTTAGACTAATTATTGGTTTAAATTAGTATCTAATTTAAGATAAAACCTAATTTAGTGTGATTTAAATTGGCGGAGGGAGGAAAACTCCTTCCGCCTTTTTTTAAGGAAAATATTGGAGGATTTATTTACAATGGCTAAACTTATTGTTTCTGACGTTGACGTAAAAGGCAAAAAAGTCTTGATGCGTGTTGATTTCAACGTTCCTATTAAAGATGGTGTTGTTGGTGACACAAACCGTATCGTCGGTGCTATCCCAACAATCAAGTATGTTTCAGAACACGGTGGAAAGGTTATCTTGCTTTCTCACTTGGGTCGTATCAAGAGTGATGAAGACAAGAAAGCTTTGTCATTGAAGCCAGTTGCTGCTAAGCTTCAAGAATTAAGCGGTATGCCTGTAGAGTTCGTACCTGTTAACGAAGGTAAAGAACTTGAAGATGCTATTAACAATCTTAAAGACGGTCAAATCCTATTGATGGAAAACACTCGTTTCCAAGATATCGATAACGACTTCGGCAAACGTGAAAGCAAGAACGATCCTAAACTTGGCGAATACTGGGCATCACTTGGTGACGTATTTATCAACGATGCTTTTGGTACAGCCCACAGAAGCCATGCTTCAAACGTTGGTATCTCAACAGCTATGAAGGCTGCTGGTAAGCCAGTTGCTGCTGGTTTCTTGATGGAAAAGGAAATCAAGTTCTTAGGTAACGCCGTTGACAATCCTGTACACCCATTCGTAACAATTCTTGGTGGTGCAAAGGTTTCAGATAAGATCGGTGTTATTGAAAACTTAATTCCAAAATCAGACCACATCTTAATCGGTGGTGGTATGGCTTATACATTCCTAGCTGCTCAAGGCCACAAGATTGGTAAGTCACTATTCGAAGCAGATAAAGTTGAACTAGCTAAGGACCTCCTTCAAAAAGCTGGCGACAAGATCGTGCTTCCTGTAGACCACATCGTTGCTAAAGAATTCTCAAACGATGCAGAAGCAACAACTACAGATGGTGTTGATATTCCTGATGACGAAATGGCTCTTGATATCGGACCTAAGACAGTTAAATTGTTCCAAGACACTCTAAAGGGTGCAAAGACTGTTGTATGGAATGGACCAATGGGTGCATTCGAAATGAGCAAGTTTGCTGAAGGTACACTTGAAGTTGGACGTGCTATGGGTAACTTGACAGATGCTATCACAATTGTTGGTGGTGGTGACTCAACTGCTGCTGCTAAGAGTCTTGGTATTGCTGACAAGCTAACACACATCTCAACTGGTGGTGGTGCTTCACTAGAATACCTAGAAGGTAAGACATTACCAGGTATTGACTCAATTTCAGATAAATAATTATTTTTCAGAGGAGAATTAATTTTATGCGTACACCTATTATTGCGGGTAACTGGAAGATGAACAAGAATCCTAAGGAAACCCAAGAATTTTTAGACGGTATCAAAGGTAAATTGCCAGAATCAGGCGTAGAAACTATTATCGGTGCTCCAGCTATTGACCTTACAACACTTGTTGCAGGTGCTGAAGGTACACCTTTAAAGACTGCTGCTGAAAACTCATACTTTGAAGATGCTGGTGCCTTTACTGGTGAAACTTCACCTAAAGCACTTGATGAAATGGGCGTTGATTATGTAATCATCGGTCACTCAGAAAGAAGACAATACTTCAAAGAAACTGACGAAGACATCAACAAGAAAGCTAAGGCTATCTTGAAGAACAACATGTTGCCAATCATCTGCTGTGGTGAAACTCTTGAACAACGTGAAGCTGGCAAGGCTGAAGACTGGGTAACTGGTCAAATCGAAGCTGCTGTTAAAGGCATTTCTGCTGACGATTTAGCTAAATCAGTTATCGCTTACGAACCAATCTGGGCTATCGGTACTGGTAAGACTGCTACTGCTGACCAAGCACAAGAAATGGTTCACGTAATCCGTGAAAAGGTTGCTAGTCTATACGATGCTGACACAGCTGACAAAGTACGTATTCTTTACGGTGGTTCTGTAAAACCTGCTAACGTTAAAGAATTAATGGCTAAAGAAGATATTGATGGTGGACTTGTTGGTGGTGCATCAATGGAACCAGAATCATTCATCGCTTTAGCAAACTTCAATAAATAATAACTTTTATGTTAGATATTTATTTTAAGAGCCAAAAAGGTTAAAATTAGTTTGTATTAAAATCATAAAGGAGATTTTTAAAATATGTCTGTAATTACTGATATTTTAGGCCGTGAAGTTCTTGATTCACGTGGTAACCCAACTGTTGAAGTTGAACTATATACTGAACTAGGTGGCTTCGGCCGCGCACTTGTTCCTTCAGGTGCTTCAACTGGTGAACACGAAGCTGTTGAATTACGTGATGGCGACAAATCACGTTTCGGTGGTAAGGGTGTTCTTAAAGCCGTTGCTAACGTAAACGATAAGATTGCTAAAAAGGTTATTGGTATGGACGTTACTGACCAACGTGCCATTGACCAAGCTATGATCGACCTTGACGGTACACCAAACAAAGGTACTCTTGGTGCTAACGCTATCCTTGGTGTTTCATTGGCTGCTGCACGTGCTGCTGCTGACGAATTAGGTCTTCCATTGTACGAATACCTTGGTGGTCCTAATGCTCACGTATTGCCAACACCTATGATGAACGTTATCAATGGTGGTAAGCATGCTGACAACAACGTTGACTTCCAAGAATTCATGATCTTGCCTGTTGGTGCAAAATCAATGCGTGAAGCCGTACGTATGGGTGCAGAAACATTCCACTCACTTAAAGCTGTTCTTGAAAGCCGTGGCTTGAACACAGCTGTTGGTGACGAAGGTGGTTTCGCTCCTGACCTTGAAAACAACGAAGCTCCTTTCAAGATTTTGGTTGAAGCTATTGAAAAAGCTGGTTACAAACCTGGCGAAGATGTTGCTATTGGTTTTGACTGTGCTTCATCAGAATTCTACAATGCTGAAACTAAGAAGTACGAACTAAAGGGTGAAGGCGAAAATGGTGCTGTTCTTTCAGCAGACGAATTTATCGACTTGCTTGATGGTATCGTAAACAAATACCCAGTTGTTACAATCGAAGATCCTATCGACGAAAACGAATGGGAAGACTGGCAAAAAGTTACTGCTAAACTTGGTAAGAAAGTACAACTTGTTGGTGATGACTTGTTCGTTACAAACACAGACTACTTGAAGAAGGGTATTGAAATGGGAGTTTCAAACTCAATCCTTATCAAGCTTAACCAAATCGGTACACTTACAGAAACATTCGAAGCTATCGAAATGGCTAAAGAAGCTGGCTTTACAGCCGTTGTTTCACACCGTTCAGGTGAAACAGAAGATACAACAATTGCTGACCTTGTTGTTGCTACAAACGCAGGTCAAATCAAGACTGGTTCAATGAGCCGTACAGACCGTATTGCTAAATATAACCAATTGATGAGAATTGAAGATCAACTTGGCGACCAAGCTGAATTCAAGGGTATCAAGAGTTTCTACAACTTGAACAAATAATTACAAATAAGTGATTGATTAAAACAGCCTTTGGGCTGTTTTTTTTGTACAATAATAGTAGTTATCTAAGAAGGAGACTATTATGACATTAAAAATTGCATTCATTGGTTTCGGAAAATCAGCTAATCGTTATCATTTACCATACTTGAATATTCGGTCCGATTTTCAAGTTAAGACGATCTATACTCGTCATGCCGCAAATGAAAAATTAGCTCAACCTTATCGTGAAAAGGGTGTTCATTTCACAAATGACTTAAGCGATATTTTAAATGACCCAGAAATTGATTTGGTCACTATTTGTACACCAGCACCAACCCATTATCAACTGGCAAAGAAAGTGATTGAAGCTAAGAAATCGGTTATTGTGGAAAAACCATTTGTCGATACTTTGGAACATGCCAAGGAATTGATCAAATTAGGTCATGATAATGAGGTACTTGTTATGCCATATCAAAATCGTCGTTTCGATGGTGACTACTTGGCAGCTAAACAAGTAATTGATCAAGGTTTTTTGGGTGATATCGTTGAAGTAGAATCACATATTGATTACTACCGTCCAAACAGTGTCAATAATCAGGGGACTAAAGAGCAAGGAGAATTTTATGGCCTGGGGATTCACTTGATGGATCGAATGGTTGCTATCTTTGGCCGTCCAGATCAAGTGGCTTATGATATCCGCAATACTGAAGTTGCTGATGCGGTCGATAATTATTTTGACGTTGATTTACACTATGGTAATCAGATGAAAGTGAAAGTTAAGGTCAGTACGGATGTTGCTTCAGAATATCCACGATTTATCGTTCACGGTATGAATGGTTCATTCATTAAGTATGGTGCTGATCAACAAGAAAATGATCTCAAAGCAGGTATCATGCCGGGAACTCCAGGTTTTGGTGAAGATAGTCCGATGTATTATGGCCTCGCCAAATATCGCAATGCCAACGGTGACTGGATTGAAAAACAAATTAAGACGCCTTTGGGAGATTATGGATTGTATTACGATTCGGTATATCAAACTTTGGTCAACCAGCAACCACGATTAGTGACTGATGAAGAGATTTTAACTGATATGGAGCTTTTGGAGGCTGGTTTTTATCAACCATCACCATCCGTTTACCAAGTTCCCACAATAGATTGATTTTAAATAGGGGAGAAAGATGAAATTAGCATTAACCGATAATGAAAAAATAAGATTAACAGCCACGGGGATTCTAGTGGGCTTGCTATCAGGGCTAGTTGTAAGTATGTTTCGCTGGTCGATTGCACATTCGCTGAAGATTTTTCAAAATCTTTATATTGCCGCTAGAACTAATATCAGCTTAATAGTTGGATTGATTGGGTTAATGATAGTCATTGCTCTGATCGTAGGTTATTTGTTGAAAAAAGAACCTGATATTTCAGGCTCGGGTATTCCACAAGTTGAAGCCCAGCTAGGTGGTGAAATGCAGATACACTGGTGGTCGGTCCTGTGGAGAAAATTTGTCGGTGGTATTCTTAGTATTGCTCCCGGATTATTCTTGGGACGAGAGGGTCCTTCAATTCAATTAGGTGCTGCAGTAGGTCAAGGGGTTGGTGAATTAACTCATGACAATAAAGGTGTTAACCAACGAGTTTTAATTGCCAGTGGTGCCGCAGCTGGTTTGTCAGCCGCATTCAGTGCACCGATTGCTGGAGCTATGTTCGTTTTGGAAGAAGTCTACCATAACTTTTCACCTTTAGTTTGGATCACTTCTTTAGCTAGTGCTGTCAGTGCCAATGTGATTGCTTTATATGTCTTTGGTTTGAAGCCAGTTTTACAAGTACCATATAAATATAGTTTGCCGATCAAATATTATTGGCATTTGATTATTTTAGGGATCATTCTAGGTTTGATGGGACGACTTTACCAAATTTGTACTTTATCGATGCCAGCTATTTTTCAGAAAACACGTCTGCCACGCTACATCCAATGTATCATTCCTTTAATTTTGATTGTGCCTTTAGGAATGGCTGTGCCAGAGTTTATCGGTGGCGGTAATGAAATCATCACAAGTTTATTGAGTTATGGTCCAAGCTTGAGTTTAATGCTAGTTTTATTGGCGATTAGATTTATTTTTTCAATGATTTCGTATGGATCGGGAGTAACTGGTGGTATTTTCTTGCCAATTCTCAACTTAGGTGCCATTATTGGGGCAATTTATGCAATCGTTATGAATCAACTGGGATTGTTGCCAATTGCCTTTGAGAGTAATTTGATTATCTTTGCGATGGCAGGCTATTTTGCTTGTATCAGTAAAGCTCCTTTCACAGCTATTATTTTGGTCACCGAGATGGTTGGTTCGTTGGAACATTTGATGCCGCTAGCGGTTCTTTCATTAGTAGCGTATATTGTAGTTGATTTGACGAATGGTGCTCCAATTTATGAAGCTTTAAAGGAACGCTTGAATATCAATTCAGAATTTCTCAATCGGGTCAGCAAGTTTAATGATCGCTTGGAGATTCCGGTTTATGAAGGAAGTTCGATTGATGGTAAAGATATTCGGGATGTACCTTTTCCTAAAGATATTCTCGTCGTAGCAATTTATCGTGGCGAACGGCAACTGATACCTCGAGGCGATACGATGATCAAAGCTGGCGATCGCTTAGTCTGCATGGTCAATGCTGGTCAGCGTGCGAAAATTGCTAAAAAGTTGCACGAGTTGTTTGGTGGAATGGACTAGAAATTTGACGTTATTTATGTTATTGTTTTAGAAGTGATTTCAGCTTTAAACACCATGAACGGAGGTTTTAGAGGTGTATAATTTTTTTGAAATGGCATTGATAGTTGTATCAATCATAATAATCATTGCCGTATTAATGCAACCTACGAAACAACAAGATGCTTTGAATGCGTTGTCTGGTGGTGGCGGAGACCTATTTAGTAACCAGAAAAAACGTGGCTTCGAGGCCGTTATGGTTAGGGTTACCTACGTATTACTAGTATTGTTTTTTGTATTTTCACTAATATTAGTTTACTTGTCATCGCATCACTAAGTATTTTATCCTCCTGAAAGTATACTCAGGAGGTTTTTTGTTATAAGGAGCAAAATAGTATGAAAATTTTACGACCTAAGCCATTCTATTTTGATAACGGTGAAACTGCCGTGTTGTTATTGCATTCTTTTTCAGGTACGCCTAATGATATGCGGTTACTGGGACGATTTTTGCAGCGAAGCAACTACTCGTCTTATGCTCCCATGTTTGCAGGTCATGGAACTGAAGAACCTTTAGATATTTTGGAGAATGGTTCACCAGAGAAGTGGTGGCAACAGACCCAAGAAGCTATTCAATTTCTCCAGTCTGAGCACAAGACCAAGATCTATGTGTTCGGCTTATCGTTAGGGGCAATTTTTGCTACGAAAGCGTTAGAGAATTTTTCAGAATTGGCCGGTGGAGGAGTCTTTGGATCACCACTGTATAGTTCAGGTTTCAAAGGAATTAGGACGGCCTTTCTGACTTATGCAAAAAAGGTGTATGCTGTTCAACAGAACTTAACAGAAGTTGAAATCGACTCTAAGATTAGAACTGTGACTTCCAAAATCGATGCAAAACTAACTGAGATAAGAAAAACTTCCGTAGGTGTTACAGATCAACTAGCTGAAATAAACCGACCATATTTTATTGGTCAAGGTACGAGTGATAAATTAGTCAATCCGACTGCTTGCCAAAAACTTGCGGCGGACGTTAAAACATCACAGCTACATTTATACGATGCAGGGCATGTTTTAACTATCAACCGCGCTCACAATCAACTTGAGGGTGACGTGTTAAATTTTTTAGAAAATAATTGAGGATAGAAATGCCAGATAAAGAAAATAAATTAATTGCCGATATATTAGAGGTTTTCAGAAGTAACCCTGATCGTCGGTTCAGATCGGAACAGATCGAAGATATTTTAAGAATGCATGGAGCTTCTGCTTTTAAACGAGTAGTCAAGTCGCTTGCAGTCTTAGAAGGTGAAAGTAAGATTACTTTGACCAACAAAGATGAATTCAAGATGGCTTCACCAGAAACTGTCGTTGAAGGTACATTCAAGGGGAATGATAAAGGCTTTGGCTTTGTCCGCTATGACGAAGTTGACCCTGATGCTTTCATTGCTAAAACAAATACGATGTTTGCCGTGGATGGGGATACCGTTAAAGTTAAGATCACCAAACCATCTAATCCTTGGATCGATAAAGGACCTGAAGGTGAAATCGTCGAAATAGAAGAACGCGCTTTAACAAAGGTTGTTGGTGAATTCCATGCCTATAGTTATGTTCAAGTGAAGAAGACAGGCCACTACGGTTATGTTCAAAGCCATGAAAAAAAGATTGCTTCATACATGGTCTTTATTTCTGATAGAGGTCTTCACCCACAAATTGGAGATATGGTACAAGTTTCTATCGATGAATATCCTAATGCTAAACATCCTCAAAGTATGGATGGTACAGCCCTAGAAATTATCGGTAATAAAAATGATCCCGGAGTCGATATCATGTCGATCGTCGTTGATAATGACATTAATCCGGAATTTCCAAATGAGGTTTTAAAAGAGGCTGAAAAGATTCCTGACCATGTTTTAGACTCTGACCGAGTTGGTCGTAAGGACTTAACTGAGAATATGGTCATCACTATCGATGGCGACGATTCAAAGGACTTTGATGATGCGGTCGGCTTAGATATTTTGCCAAATGGAAATTATCATTTGGAAGTCGACATTGCAGATGTTACGCATTATGTCAAAGAAGGTTCACCATTAGATGAAGAAGCCTATGCTCGTGGGACAAGTACTTATTTGGTTGACCGAGTAATTCCAATGTTGCCATTTAGATTGTCCAATGGAATTTGTTCTTTGAATCCTGGCGAAGACCGATTGGCTTTGACTTGTGAAATGGAAATCGATAAGAACGGGGATGTCGTTAAACACGAAATTTACCCTAGTGTAATCAGATCTAAGTATCGGATGACTTACAACAACGTCAACGAAATCCTTAAAGGCGACGATCTCTTATCAGAAGAATATGCGCCAGTTGTACCAATGTTGAAACAGATGGCTGAATTACATGAGATTCTTTTCAACAAACGTCATGAGCGTGGAGCAATCGACTTTGAGGAAACTGAAGCCCGGATTATCGTTGATGATAATGGTAAGCCAATCGATATCAAGCTGAGAGAACGTGGAACATCTGAAAAAATGATCGAATCATTCATGCTTGCGGCTAATGAAACAGTTGCTGAACACTATAATGTTAAACATGTGCCATTCTTATATCGTGTCCATGAAAAGCCTGATGAAGAAAAAGTTAAAAACTTCTTTGAATTTGCAGCTGCTATGGGTGTTCAAGTTAAAGGTAATTTGAAAGAAATCACACCTAAGATGTTCCAAAATGTGTTATCAAGCGTTGTTGATACACCAGAGGAACAAGTTGTGACAATTATGTTACTAAGAAGTTTACAACAAGCAAGATATTCTGATGAACCACTAGGTCACTTTGGTTTAGCAGCTAAGTACTATACTCACTTTACTTCACCAATCAGACGTTATCCTGATTTAACAGTCCACCGTATGATCCATAGCTATGCTGAACATGGCTTTACAGATGATGAACAAGCTAAGTGGTCTAACAAACTTCAAGAGATCGCTGAACACACGTCTAGTCGTGAAAGAATTTCTATTAACGCTGAACGTGCAGTCGACGACTTGAAGAAGACTGAATATATGGCAGACCAAGTTGGCAATACTTTCGATGCAGTTGTTAGTTCAGTTACAAGTTTTGGAATGTTCATTCAATTAGATAATACGGTTGAAGGTTTGATTCATATTTCCAACATGAAAGATGACTTTTATGAATATGATGAGAAGAGTATGTCCATGCACGGACGTGGTACTGGGAAGACCTTTAAGGTTGGTCAGCCAATTCAGGTTAAATTGATCAGGGCAGATGTTGAACATCGTCAAATCGACTTTGAACGTGTTCTGACACCAGAAGAGCAAGAACAAGCTGACAAACGTGAAGCAGAATTTAAGAAGAAGCGTTCGATGCAACATGGACGTGGACGTGGAGGTCATGGTCGCCACAATAATGATAAGGGTCATGGAGATAATAATAACCATAAGAGACGTGGTAAATACGAAAGACGGTGATTCTTTTGAAGAAACATCATACAAAAGCTGCGAATGAAGTAGCTAATAATCGTAAAGCTCGTCATGATTACAATATTTTAGAGACGTATGAGGCGGGAATTTCTTTAACGGGAACTGAAATCAAGTCGGTTCGTGCAAGTAAAATGAATATTAAAGATGGGTTCGTCCAAGCTAGAAATGGTGAACTTTGGTTGGAAAATGTTAATATCAGTATTTACGATCAAGGGAACCAATTCAATCACGATCCATTACGTAATCGAAAGTTACTTTTGCACAAGAAAGAGATTCGTAAGATCACTTCAAGTATTCAAGAAAAAGGTATTACGGTAGTACCTTTAAAAGTGTATTTAAAGCACGGTTTTGCTAAAGTATTGATAGGCGTAGCTGAAGGTAAAAAGCAATACGATAAACGTGAAACAATTAAAAAGCGCGATCAAGAGCGAGAGATCAGACGTGTTATCAAAAACGCGTACTAATTTCAAGCGATGATCGCTTTTTTTGTGTCTAAATTGTGACAAATAAAGCAGCAAGTTGATTTTTCAAATGAACCAATATGATAAGATAAGGATAGTTTGTTATAGTGGGGGATTCGTATGAAAAAAATTTGGGCTACCTTGCTGTTGCTCCTGGGATTAGGACTGGTTATCCAGTCGACTTCTAGTGAAGTTCAGGCATCAAGGGATTATCAGATTCAAAAGTATGATATTGTCGCTAACGTCAAGAAGAATGGTGATATTGAGATGACGCAACGGCTGAACTATCAGTTTGATGGCGACTTTCATGGAGTCTACTACAATCAAAGCTTGAAAAGGATCAAAGGTATTTCACAACCAAAGGTTTTTATTCAAGAGAATGGGCAAAAATTTGCTATCAAAGACTCTAACAGCGGCCAAAATAATACGGTTAAAGTAACGAAAACGAAGAATAATTTAGGGATGAAAGTCTACCACGAGATTTCTTCTTCCGAGGCTACTTTTATTTATCAATATACTTTAAAAGGGTTAGTGACAAATTATAATGATACAGCTGTGTTGAATTGGCGTGTTATCAATCCGTGGGAAGTAACCGTCAAACATATCAAGGTAACTATCAATTTACCGCAAAAAAATATTCCTCAACTTCAAGTATGGAGTCACGGAACCTTACAAGGATACAATCATGTCGATCGTCAAAATGGTCGGGTAATCATAACAGTTCCAAGATTGTTGGATGATAATTTTGTTGAAACTAGAATGCTTTTCCCAACTTCAGTCACAAGCACCAATCAAAATATTGTGGCTAAAAATATGAAAAGTAAGGTTCGCAATGAAGAAAAGCAATTGGCACAAGAGACGAATCAAAAGCGTCAGAACCAAGAAATTATTTATCGCTCATTGATGGTTTTGGGCTTCTTGGTCATTCTAATTATTTATGGATATAAGTTTATCATGTTGAAAAAAGAACCAGCTAATAAACATAATATCCCTACGCCTTTGTATCATAGTTTTGATGCTCCAGCGTTTTTGCCAAGTTTTAGCAAAGTGATTCTGGAACGATCGGATGAAGCTGACGCACAAGGTTTAACAGCTGATTTAATGAACGAAGTAGGTCAGCGCCGAATGAAGATTGAAAAAGTCGGTAAGACGTACGAAATAACTGCCGTAGTACCACCGACTGAGGACTTCTTTAAATATTTGATCAATGATATTGGTGATGGCACCAAGGTTACGCTCAAGCAAATAAAAAAAGAGGGCCGTGATTATGATGGTGAAAGCCGTTTTAAAGATCACTACAGTGCTTGGGCAAAAGAAGCTGCTAAAGATCGCCAACAATATCTTGATGTGCATAATATTGATATTGCTAAAGGTTTTCAATTAGCTGCTCTTACGACAACAGTCCTTGTTTTCATTATGTTTGTGATAAGTATGCTCTTCAATAAGCCAGTTCTAATGCCGGCTTTAATTGCATTGATTGTTGCAGCAATTGCTTGGGGAATTAATTGGTGGATGCATAAAAAAATCACCCCCTATACTGATGAGGGTGAGGTTGCTGTCAATCAAATTAGAGCTTTCAAACGAATGCTTGAAGATATCGACGATATCAAGATGGCAGAAGTGGGTGATATTATTTTATGGGAACAATTCATACCATTTGCAGTAGCCTTTGGTATTTCCGATAAAGTGATCAAAGCGTTGAAACTCAATTTTTCGCCTGAGCAAATTGATCAATCGGTGGCTTTGGTAAATTATATCGGACTTAGCCATGCTTTTGGTTCAAACAGTAGTCCGTTCCAATCCGCCTTTATGGGAGCGCTAGGTTCGACTGGTGCAGCCAATGTTTCTGGTGGTTCAGGAGGTTTTTCTGGTGGATCATCAGGAGGCTTTGGTGGTGGTTCTGGTGGAGCCTTTTAAAATTTAATTGTACATAAATGAGAGCGGAGGAATTGGGTTTAGTTTTCGAGCATTGATAAAAATAGAGCGGTAACTCGATTTTGAGTTACCGCTCTATTTTGCTTAAGCGGAAGAAATTATACTGTTGTTCCGCATTTATGTTGCAATATTAAAGATCAAACTATTAATTTGATAATTTCCAGATTATGCTTGACGACGTTTGAAAATAACTGTTCCTAATAAAACAATTAATCCTAAGACGCTGACAAACAAGTTAATTTGGTCGCCTGTTTGTGGCAACTTGTTAGAATTATTGTTACCAGAAGCTGTGTTTTGGCCTGTGGTTGAACCACCATTATTGCCAGAACCAGGATTTTCTGGATTGACAATTAAGCCACCTTCGTTATCTTCATTTTCATCAGTGTCAGGATCAGTAGTGTTACCTTCACCTTCACCTTCGTTATCATCATTTTCATCAGTGTCGGGATCGGTGGTATTACCTTCGTTACCACCGCCTTCACCTTTTGTTCTTGGATCAGAGGTCTCCAAAGTTCCCACTCCGATTTTGTCACCGTCATCAATTATTTCAAATGGAATCTTCTCAGGATTTAAATCAAAACCATCGGGAGCTTTTGTCTCTAGAAAATAATATTTACCAGGTTCTAAGCCGTCGATAGTCAAGATACCATCCTTACCAGTGACAGCTTTAGTAATGAAAGTACCATCTTCTTTGTATAAACTGTATTCGGCACCAGGGACACCAGTCGTCATATCAGCACGGTCAAACTTTTGTAGATCGACTGAATAAGTATCATCAAAACCTGTTTCATTTTCATTTTCAACTGAAATCATGGCTGGTGTGAGATTGTCTTTAGTTATGCTAAAATTAATCTCTTTTTGAGTAATTAAGTAACCAGCAGGAGCTTTAGTTTCTACGAGTGTATAGTCACCAATAGGTAAGTTATACAGATGACCAATACCTAGGCTATCAGTCGTTATTTTACCAACAACATTGCCAGCACTATCTTTGACCTCAAATTCAGCTCCAGATAAGCGATAGCCAGTCTCAGCATCCAGCTTCATAATAACAATTGAACCTTCTTCACTTCCAGCGGGTTCATCTTTAGCAGTTACATTAACTGTAGTTGAAGTTGAACCCGTGATCGTGAAGGGTACTTCATT
This sequence comes from Companilactobacillus sp. FL22-1, assembly GCF_043951805.1. Taxonomy (NCBI): domain Bacteria; kingdom Bacillati; phylum Bacillota; class Bacilli; order Lactobacillales; family Lactobacillaceae; genus Companilactobacillus; species Companilactobacillus sp. FL22-1. Next base: position 8,377 of record NZ_JBINJY010000005.1, on the reverse strand, counting down.
GCCATTCACTTGATAACCGTCAGGTGCAGTTACTTCTTTAAAATAATAATTACCCTTGGCTAAATCTGTAACCGTTAATTGACCATTTTCATCGGTTGTTAAACCAGTTTTGATTGGTTCGTCGCTGCCGACTTTGTAAAGATCATAAACTGCACCAGCTAATAAAGTCGCATCGTTATCAGCACTTTGCTTAGTCAATGTGACAGAGCCAAGGATTTCGTTACCGTTACCGCTTCCCGAGTTGGTATTGCTGGTAACACTTCCGTCAGCCGAGCCTTGATTGTTATTAGATCCATTGCCAGATCCACCGTCTGACCATGTAAAGTCGGCATGGTTTTTGAATTTAAATCCAGCCATATTTTCAGGATCATTAATTCTTGTTTGGAAAGTTACCGCATAGAATTGATTGTCCTTTGGTAAATTACTGATTTCAAAACCATTGGTTGCTTCGTTCAATTGGTAACCACTGATAGGACCCTTCTTTTTATAGTAACCAGTCTTATCAGTCCAATATGCCTCGTATACATTAACAGTTCCAGGCACATAAGTCTGACCTGAAGTAGTTGAGTCAATGCGGTCGCTAATAGTTAAGTTTTTAAATTCTTGACTATTACGGTTGGCGAGGATGGTCCAAGTAACAATAGCATTACCATTCTCGTCGGTTCCGATAACACCCTTTTTTGAAAAGTCGCTATCAGAAGTGGTGACAGTCATATTGGCATGCTTGTCACCAATTTGAACATCGTTTTTACCAACGACCGCATCTTTACCAACACCGATACCGGATGCAATATTGATACTTCCGGTAAAGTCTTGCTTATTCTCAACATTTTCGTTGAAAGTAACAGTGATAGTATTGTCTGCATTTAAGACTGCATTACCAATCACATTACCGTCATTATCAATCAGTTCAATATTCTCTCCAGGTGACTTAACCTTCAAAGTAGTTGGCAAGTCGATTGTCCAAGTGTCGCCAGCTTGCAAATCTTTACCAGTTGCATCCCAATCGATGGTCAGGTTAACTTCGCTAGCAGTACCGTGATTCTTGTCCTTAATCGAAATACCACTCAGTAAATCATTCGTACCATAATTAGTTGCAGCCTTTGCAGTTGCTTGGCTGCTACTTATTAAAACGATGAAACTAAAGACCGCAAGGAGTGTAACTAGCAGATTGCGAAATCTTTTCCCCATAATAATTTCCCCTTTCTTCATTTGATACATCCCAATTATATGATGAATAATATTTATAAGAAAGGGAAATATTTATATTTTTATAATTTATTATTTCTAACTATATGTGTAGATTTATCAACTGTTTAAGCTTTGAAAACACTACCATATATTGTGAATTTTTGGAAAGCTATACAATATATGGACAAGAAGTGATATTATTATGAATGTTGTTTTTTTTACAAATAGAGATCGAATTGATATATGGAGGAGAATAATGATGATCGTATTGAGCGGCGCAATCGGAGCCGGTAAAAGTTCATTGGCAGCATTATTATCAGAACATTTAGGAACTGAGGCATTCTACGAACAAGTAGATGATAATCCTGTTTTGCCACTATTTTATAAGGACCCTAAGAAGTATGCTTTCTTGCTACAGATTTACTTCTTGAACAAACGTTTTGAATCAATTAAGAAAGCTATGGTGCAAGATAATAACGTCTTGGATCGTTCAATTTACGAAGATTCACTGTTCTTCCACATGAACGCTGATATGGGCCGTGCTACACCTCAAGAAGTAAAAGTTTACGATGAATTGCTTGATAATATGATGCAAGAACTACCATATGCTGCCGCAAAGAAAGCTCCAGACTTGTTAGTTCATTTAGACATTTCTTATGATACGATGATTCACCGCATCGAAAAACGTGGTCGTTCATATGAGCAACCAGAACAAGATCCCACTTTACCAGAATATTATCATCAACTATTGAGCCGTTATGATGGCTGGTATGACGATTATGATTACAGTCCTAAGATGAAGATCGATGGCGACAAGTATGATTTCGTTGAAAATGCTGATGACCGTCAAAAAGTGCTTGATTTAATTGATGAACAATTACGTGTTAGAGGAACTTTATAAGCGTTAATTACGAAAGATCGGCTAAGGCTGATCTTTTTTTAATTCTTGCTAGTCATAAAAAAGTACGATAATCTATTAAAGGCAGTTTGCACTGGTTAACCTGCTATAAATTAAAACAGTGGAGGGTTTTACTTTGAGTAACTTAAAAACTAGGGATATTACCAAATTAGCATTGATTGCAGCGTTATATGTTGCTGTGACGATTGCTCCGGGGATATCTGCACTTTCATATGGATCAATTCAGTTTCGGGTTTCCGAGATTTTGATGTTGTTGCCATTTTTCAATCATAAATACAGTTGGTCGTTGATCATCGGTTGTCTGATTTCCAATCTATTCAGCGCTCAACTGGGGATGTACGATATAGTTCTAGGTACGTTAGCGACAGCTATTGCCTGCTTGATCATTACTAGAATACCTGCTAAGAATAAGTTCTTGTGGACGGTTCCCGTTATCTGTGCCGTGGTCAACGGTATAATTGTCGGAGCCGAGTTACATTATGTGCTGAAATTACCTTTCTGGCTCAACTTTGTAACGGTCGGTTTGGGTGAGTTAGCTGTAGTAGCACTCGGAGCTGTAATTTTTTATTTCTTAATGGAAAATAAGGCTTTTAGTAGATTAGTTAGATAGAAACAGTGGATGAAGGGAGAGGTTCCTTCATTTTTTTGTTATAATCTACTTTATAAAGGTTAAAATTGATAGAATTCCTTTTTGTTGATATATTTTTGGAATTGAAAGTCAAAAAGTCAACTAAATAAGTTGGTTTGGAACAAGCCATAGTTAATAGTTTCAATCGTTGCTAAAAATTCGTTAATTTAATGAATAGTTCACACAGTATTGTGAGGAGATGTGTTTTTTATGAATGTCGGAATTTTTACCGATACATACTTCCCTCAAGTTAGTGGGGTAGCTACATCGATCCAGACGTTGAAAAACGACTTAGAGCGTAAGGGACATTCGGTTTATATTTTTACAACCACTGATCCCAATGTGCCAAAGAATACGATCGAGCCTAATATTTTTCGTTTAGCCAGTGTGCCTTTTATCTCATTTACTGATCGAAGGATTGCTATTCGAGGGATGTTTCATGCGGTCGATTTAGCTAAAGAACTTAAACTAGATATTATTCATACACAAACTGAGTTCTCACTTGGTATGATTGGAAAATTTGTTGCTAAACAGTTAAAAATTCCTTTCGTTCACACATATCACACAATGTATGAAGATTATTTGCATTATGTTTTGAATGGTCATTTGCTCAAGCCTTATCACGTTAAACAAATGACCCGGATCTTTTTAAAGAATGCTTCTGGAGTTATCGCTCCGAGTGTGCAAGTTAAAGAGACAATGGATCGTTATAAGATTAAAGCTCCAATCTCTATCATACCTACTGGGGTGGATCTGTCAGAGTATACTAAGCCCGTTAACACGTCGGAATTACGAGAGAAGCTTGGTCTTCAAGAGGACACTCCCGTTATCTTGATGCTGAGCCGAATTGCGTTAGAGAAGAAAATCGACCATATGTTGAAGTCAATGCCAGCATTATTGAAATATAATCCTAAGATCATGTTGGTAATCGTTGGCGATGGGCCTGATATGGATGAGTTAGTTCAAATGACTCAAGATCTAGGAATCAGCGATAATGTCATCTTCACTGGTGAAGTTGAGCATGACAAGATCTCACCTTATTACCATATGGCTAATATTTTTGTCTCCTCGAGTGATACCGAGTCGCAAGGGTTGACTTATATCGAAGCAATTGCTTCAGGTACGAAGATCATAGTTCGTAGTGCGCCTTATACGGATGCATTATTGACTGATCCGTCGGTTGGTGTAACATTCAATGAAGACAATCAGTTGGTACCAAAAATCAAGACTTATCTTGACCATCCAAGTTCCTTTGACGATCGAGAAGCTCGCCACAAGGTCTTGTACGGTATTTCGTCCGATGGTTTTGGGAACTCAGTGCTTGACTTTTACAGTCGAGCTGAAGACTACTTCGTCAAGGAAAAGCTTTCAGACCTATCAATCGATCCAGAGGAGTATTCGAATGATTAAAATTAATATGTTTTCATCTGCCGATAAAGTGGCTGGACAAGGTGTCGGCAGTGCCTATAAAGAATTGATCGGATTGTTGAAGGATCATTTTAGTGATGAGTTCGATGTCAAAATCAATGATTATCACGCAAGTGATCTAAGTCATTATCATACAATCGATCCGCAATTTTATTTATCGACTTTTTCTAAAAAGCGTGGTCGTAAGATCGGTTACGTTCACTTCTTGCCGGAAACTTTAGAAGGCAGTATCAAATTGCCTGAACCAGCTAAGAGTGTTTTCTACAAATACGTGATCAGCTTTTACAAACGTATGGATCAAATTGTAGTGGTTAATCCCACTTTCATCGATAAATTAGTCGCTCACGGATTGGATCGAAAGAAGATCAAATATATTCCTAATTTCGTTTCGACCGAGAATTTCTACGAGAAGACTGCCGAAGAGAAAGCTGATTTTCGTAAAAAAATGGGTATTCCAGCTGATAAATTCGTTGTTTTCGGCGACGGTCAAGTTCAAGAGCGTAAGGGTGTCGATGATTTTTACAAACTGGCACAGACTAACCCCGATATTATGTTTATCTGGGCCGGTGGCTTTTCATTTGGAAAAATCACCGATGGTTACGACCGTTACAAGGATATGATCGATAATGCTCCTAGTAATATGAAATTCACAGGTATAGTTGATAGAAATGATTTAGTAAACTACTATAATATTTGTGATTTATTCTTGTTACCTTCATATGATGAACTTTTTCCAATGTCAGTTTTAGAAGCATTCAGTTGTGGAGCACCAGTTTTGTTGCGTGATTTGGAACTTTATCGTGCAATCATTGACGGTTACTATCAAAAAGCTGATGGATTTGCTGATATGAACGCTTTCATCAATAAGGCCAATCAAGATCGAAGCATACTAGATGATTTCAAGCTCAAGTCTAAAGAAGCCGCAAATCAGTATTCGGAAGAAAATTTGAGTAAAATCTGGTATGATTTTTACACGAGTCAATATAATATTGCTAAACGGGATAAATAATGAGTAGAAAACAAATTGCAGCACTTTTTGTAATGTTGGGCTTAGGAGTTGGAATTTTCTGGTGGGAAGCTAGAAAAATCAATTTCAATTCTTTAGTTTCAACTTTTCGGAGTTTGAATTACTTTTGGCTCGCGGTGGCTTTCTTATCGATTTTGCTATCGTATGGGGTGGAAGCTTTAGTTTTACATACATTATTAAAGAAGAAAGAAGATCGTAAGTTTGGTTGGTGGGAAATGTATCGAATCCCCTTGATCCAAGCTTTGTTTAACGCAATAACGCCGTTTTCATCTGGCGGACAACCTGCCCAATTGGTTGGATTAATGCAATCCAAGATCGATGGTGGACGGGCTAGTTCAGTGCTGTTAATGAAATTCGTCATTTACCAAGCTATGGTTTTGGTCAATTTCATCATCGCTATGCTGGTTAGTTTCAACAGTGTGGCCAAACACTTTTCTGGCTTGGCAACCTTGATTGTTTTCGGTATGGTGATCCACGTTGTGACGATTTCCTTTTTGTTAATGATCATGTATTACTATGACTTTACAAAAAAAATGGTACAAATTGTTTTGAAACCGATTTTATTTTTCCTTAAAGAGGAAAAGCGTGATAGAATCTTACAGTCGGCTACAAATTATATTGATAGTTTCTATCAAGAAAGTTTGGTATTGAAGCGCGAAAAGAAGAAAGTCTTCAAAGCTTCATTATTAACTATTTTGCAACTATTTCTGTATTACTTTGTAGTTTACTTTGTTTTACTAGCATTGAATTGTGACCACGTTAATGTCGTTGACGTCTTAGTCATGCATATTATGATCGTCATGATCGTGTCAATCTTCCCAATTCCTGGTGGATCAGGTGGAGCCGAATTCAGTTTTAAGACACTCTTTGCTGGGTTCATTCCTTCAGCCTCAGGCTTAATCTTGGGTATGTTTTTATGGAGATTTATTACGTATTATTTGGGGATGTTCTTAGGGATTATTGCTGTTTCAAAAAAACCAAAAATTGAACAACAAATTGCTAATAAATCTATGGAGCGAAAATAATGAAGCGTATTACTAAAGGTATTTCCAATTTTTTAAATACTAGGCTAGGTTTTGTCGTCCTAGCGGTACTTTTATACACCATTAAGACCATTTATGCGTATGAAACCAAATTCAATTTGGGCGTTAAAGGTTCGATTCAAACATTCTTGATGATCATTAATCCAATTCCGGTAATGCTACTATTATTTGGGATTGCGTTATATATGAAGGGAAGAAAGTCTTATATCTTCCTTTTGGTCATTGATTTCTTAGACACTGTCTGGTTGTTCTCGAATATTTTATATTATCGAGAATTTTCCGACTTTTTGACTATGGTATTGATCAAAGGATCAGGCTCTGTTTCTAACAACTTAGGTAAGAGTATCCTAGGTATTGTGAAACCAACTGACTTTTTAGTCTTTATCGATGTTATTATTTTGATATTATTATTGGCTTTCCATGTTATTAAGATGGATATCAGACGCTTAAACTGGAAAATACCAGTCTTAGTCAGTTCCTTAGCGGTATTATTGTTTGGTGCTAACTTAACTTTAGCTGAAAGTGACCGTTCCCAATTATTGACTAGAACTTTTGACAATAACTATATCGTTAAGTATTTAGGACTCAACGTCTTCAATGTTTATGATCTGGTTAAGACGACGCAGACGAATGCTGTTAAGTCACAAGCTAAGAGTTCAGATATCAATTCGATCGAGAAATATATGAAAGACAATTATGTTCAACCTAATGTTGAATATACTGGTGTCGCAAAAGGCAAGAATGTCTTTATCATTCACTTGGAAAGTTTGCAGCAGTTCATGATCGACTATAAGTGGGATGGACAGGAAGTAACTCCTAACTTGAACAAGATTTATCATGAAGATGATACTTTAAGTTTTGATAATTTCTTTAATCAAGTTGGACAAGGTAAGACAGCTGATGCTGAGTTGATGCTTGAAAACTCACTCTTTGGTTTACCAGAAGGATCAGCGATGGTTACTGACGGTACTACGAATACTTTCCAAGCAGCTCCGGCTATTTTGGATCAAGAAGCAGGCTACACGTCAGCTTCATTCCACGGGGATGTTCCAAGTTTCTGGAATCGTGATAATGCTTATAAGTCATGGGGCTATGATTATTTCTTTAGTTCCAATTACTATAAGGAAAAGAAGAGTTATAACGTTGGCTATGGTATGAAAGATAAGATCTTCTTGAAAGATTCGGCACAATATATCGAGCAATTGCCACAACCTTTCTATGCTAAGCTGATTACCGTAACGAACCACTATCCATATACTTTGGATAAACAAAACCAAAGTATTTCTAAAACTGATACTGGTGATAAGACCGTCGACGGATACGTTCAAACTGCTCATTACTTGGATCAATCGATCGGTGAGTTTATGGCCTGGTTGAAAGAGACTGGTCTTGATAAGAATAGTATGATCGTTCTCTATGGTGATCACTATGGTATTTCGAATAACCATAAGAAGGCTATGGCTAAACTGACTGGAATTAAGAATTTCAATGAGTTTAACGACGCACAGTATCAAAGAGTTCCTTTCATGATTCATATGGATGGACTAAAGGGTGGAATCAACCATACTTATGGTGGTGAAATTGATGTTCTACCAACTATCTTGAATCTCTTGGGAATTAGTAATAAGAATATGATTCAATTCGGTAGTGACTTACTATCGAGCGAACATTCGCAAGTCGTGGCATTTAGAAATGGTAACTTTGTTTCGCCAACCGTCACAAAAGTCGGTGGAACTTATTACAATACCAAGACTGGTAAGGTCGATAAGAAGATTTCTAAGACCGAAAAAGCTAAACTATCTAATCGAGTAACTACGGAACTGTCGCTGTCTGATCGAGTAATTAATGGGGATCTGTTGCGATTCCATAAGTTACCTGGCTTTACGACGGTTGATAAGAAAGACTACTCATATAAGAAGAGTACGGCTCTGAAGGCTCTTAAAGCAGCACAGAAGAAGAACGGGACGAGTCTATTGGCACAAAATGATAACAAGTCAATGGTTGATCTCTATCAAACAGATGCGCCAGAATTAAGTTCTGACAATTAACTATAGACACTAGAGGTGTGATTTTGCCTCTAGTGTTTTTTTGTTGTTTTAAAAGCTTTGAGAGGGTAATATGGTATAAAAATTTGTTGATTG
>NZ_JBINJY010000046.1:0-222 GCF_043951805.1 Companilactobacillus sp. FL22-1 | reverse complement strand
CGAAAGACCAGTGAGAATCTGGTCGGCCGAAAGACTAAGGTTTCCTGGGGAAGGCTCGTCCTCCCAGGGTTAGTCGGGGCCTAAGATGAGACCGAGAGGTGTAATCGATGGATAACAGGTTGATATTCCTGTACCAGTTTATTTTGTTTGAACGATGGAAGGACGCAGGAGGATGATGTGTGCGCGCTGATGGATATGCGCGTCCAAGCAGTAAGTCTTGAT
>NZ_JBINJY010000045.1:0-234 GCF_043951805.1 Companilactobacillus sp. FL22-1 | reverse complement strand
TTCAATAGCTTTGCCATTTTCGTCAACTGCCTTGATTGTTACATCTGTCTTATCAGTTTCAGGATCAGTTGGCGTTGTAGCGTTTTTTGTATATGTGAACGTTACAGTTGAACCATCTTTAGCTACATTTACATTCTTAGTAGCTTCAGTTGCTGTATAACCTTCGATTACTGGGGCAGATACTTCTACATCTTTACCAACTTCTTGGTCTTTTAGTACGGTATCTTGTACGCC
>NZ_JBINJY010000044.1:0-241 GCF_043951805.1 Companilactobacillus sp. FL22-1 | reverse complement strand
TAATTTATAATTGGCTTAATCGTGGCTGGCTCCCCTTCAGATTGACTGATCTACCCAATCGGAATGTCCGCCAGCACCGAGTGAGCGAAAATCGTGGGAAATTTACAAGTGGGACTTTCATCGAATAACGGCCAACAACTGTTAATCAACGGTTAGCTTTTGGTCATTGGGAAGTAGATACGGTGCTTTCTAGTCGAAGTGAGTTACGATCATGTCTGGTTACATTCGTAGAACGTAACCA
>NZ_JBINJY010000043.1:0-295 GCF_043951805.1 Companilactobacillus sp. FL22-1 | reverse complement strand
ATGGAAATACATCCATTTTTATCGCGCAGTTTTCGGTGTTTCTTTAATTCATTAATTCTTAATATCCAGTTTTCAAGGTACGAGTTTGACATCTCTGTCAATGGAGGTTAACGGGATCGAACCGATGACCTCCTGCTTGCAAAGCAGGTGCTCTCCCAGCTGAGCTAAACCCCCATGGTACTATTATATTTTCTGAGAATGGGCCTAAATGGACTTGAACCATCGACCTCACGCTTATCAGGCGTGCGCTCTAAACCAGCTGAGCTATAGGCCCGAAACAGCGCCCGGTAGGCCT
>NZ_JBINJY010000042.1:0-335 GCF_043951805.1 Companilactobacillus sp. FL22-1 | reverse complement strand
ACGCAGTGCTCAAGTTATAAGCGGCCGCAATGGTTTCTGGTGACCAGGTTAATCGTAAGTGATTGGTAATTAAAGTCGCTAATGCTGCCGTCAGCATCGAACGACGACCGCAATTCCGCCTTTTGCGATCTGCATCTTGCTGAGCTAATTCTGGATCATAAGGTTTAACCCGGTCCAACTCATAGCTAATCGTAGCTTTGGCGACGCCTAAGGCGTCAGCCATTACTTGGTAAGATTTATTCCCCTCATTGACCAGTTGTGCTAGTGCGCCACGTTGAAAACGTGATAAAGTAGATGTACCCAAAGTAATCACTCCCTATATTGGTTGGAATTAG
>NZ_JBINJY010000041.1:0-388 GCF_043951805.1 Companilactobacillus sp. FL22-1 | reverse complement strand
GGCAAATTACAAGTTTAATCCGAACAAGCCCGGAATCTTTCAATGGCAGTCTGTTGATGATGTATTTTTAATGGTCGTTGATTAATTAGTTCAAGTGCTGCTAGGATCTCATCAGTCGTTACTTGGCTAAAATTGGTCTTTTTCGGGAAGAACCAGCGTAACCGTCTATTAAAATATTCATTGGAACCTCGCTCCCATGGTGAATATGGATGGCAAAAATAAACTTTGATCTGATAATCCTGTTCTAAGGCCTGATAATTGGCAAACTCTTTACCATGATCAACAGTAATGGATTTTACTTGGGGACCGAAGGCCCCCATAAACTTGCCAAAGGCGGTGTTTAGAGCCTTAGCCGTTCTATTAGGGGCTTTGATGGCCCATAGAAGTC
>NZ_JBINJY010000040.1:0-602 GCF_043951805.1 Companilactobacillus sp. FL22-1 | reverse complement strand
TTAATCTGATCGTTAGACAAATTAGCATAATCTAAATTGGCTTGACTGATGATTTGTTTACCTAGCCGTTGTTCAATCTTATTTTTTTCGTCCTTAATTTTTTGATTAAGGGCTTTTAATTTAGCTTCTTGTTTTTCTAAGTTATTTTGAGACATAACGATCCCTCCAATCATATTAGAAATAATCACCAAAACTATATCATATAAGAAACGTTAAGTCAAAGTATAAAATTTGAAATAGCGAAGCGGAAGGCATACACTAAGTTAAAGTTAAGAGAATCAGCAGACCGAGTGAAACGAGGTCAATGCGCACTTACACGTCATCAAAGATGACGTTGTGCTAAACCCATTAAAACCTGTATTAGAAGTCGCCGATGGCGACAACAAAATCAAACCAATAAGCCCAAAGAAAGGTGGTGACCGACATGGCAATTTTTCACATGAGTTTTAGTAATATTAGTGCTGGTAAAGGACGAAGTGCGATTGCCAGTGCCGCTTATCGAAGTGGTGAAAAGCTATTTGATGATAAGGAAGGTCACCACTATTTTTATGCCCGCTCGGTTATGCCAGAAAGCTTTATTTTGACGCCAAAAAATGCACCAA